>JBCBSO010000091.1:0-9938 GCA_039819205.1 Actinomycetota bacterium | reverse complement strand
CGGCACCGTGACGGGCGGTAACAGTTTCTTTGCGCTTACGGAATCGACCCGCCTTGAATACGAACTCGATGAATCCCAGCTCGTTCGAATATGTCCTCCGGGCAGCCGTCACCTGAAAGGTCTGTCGTTCGGCAAGCCGGACTGGGTCACACTTAGGGACTGCGGGGAACGCGTCTGGCTGCTTCGCCCGGACGCCGACGACAAGTCGGAAGGCCTCCTACGGTACGTGCAGTTCGGTTCCTCGACGGCGGTCGACCAGGCGTACAAGTGCCAGATCAGGAATCCGTGGTGGCGTCCACCGGCATCCCCAGCGCCGGACCTCTTCTTCACCTACATGAGCCATCGCTACCCACGACTCGTCACGAACGCTGCGCGCGTGAGCTTCCTGAACTCGATGCACGGCGTGAGACTGAGGCCTGGCACAGTACGAGCGGCACGCGCCGCTCTTCCTCTGATGGCGCTTAACTCGGCAACCATGCTCGGCGCCGAGATTCACGGCCGATCGTACGGCGGGGGCATTCTGAAGATGGAGCCTCGAGAGGCGGCCCAGCTTCCTCTGCCTGCTCCAGCTGCTCTAGAGCAAGCCTGGCATCGGCTCAAAGCCGAGCGAAGTCAGTTTGACCGGCAGCTGCGCCATGGCTATTGGACGAACGTCGCAAAACGTGTCGACGAGGTCCTGCTGGGTGAGGTCCTTGGCCTGTCCTTGGCCGACCGGACCGAGCTCCACGAGGCCGCAGCAAGCCTGCGCGAACGACGCATCGGCCGGTAGTCCTCGCGCAGACGGGTCGGCGCTGCTGTAATGGAGTGCATGTCGTCAGGCGATGCGGCGGACGTGGAGTCGCGGGTTGGCCACCCGGGGGACAAGTGGGATCTACTCAAACAGCGCATTCAGGCGCAGCGAGTCCGTAGCTTCTCTGACGTTCAGACAGAGTGGCTGGACCTCATGTGGACACTCGATGCCTACCGCTCTGCCGGAGTTCCACCACGCGGAATGGGCGACGTCTCGAAGTCGCTCGCAAAGCGATTGGGTGCGGTCTACCGCGGAAAGGGGAATTGGTTCGCGACGCTCCTGGCTCTGCTGCTCGAGAACCAGACCTCGCATCGACTGGCTCCACGCGTCCGCGTTCAGGGCTTCTCACAAACCCACCAGATTGACGTCGCTTGGCCCGACCGGGAACTCGATCCGTTGATCTGCCTCGAGACAAAGGTGACTGGCGCCCCGGCGAGCCCGACCGATCCTCAACGCGGCGCCATGGCCGACTGGACGAACAGGCGCAAGGAACTGAAGTTTGCAGCAACCGATCTCAAGCTCTTCCGCCGACAACACCTCACCGCGATTGAGCACTGGGACGTCTGGCGGACAAGCGTCTTTCCGAAGACCTACTTCCTCTGGGCGGCGCGCCTTCGTCCACGCGACGACGTCGATCACATGGTCACGGAAGCGCAGGCGCTAGTGAAGACGTATCTCGAGGGAGCTGGGATCTTCGCGTGGCACGAGTCCGGAGGTCGCTACGTTGGCACCGACATCCCACCTGCGGATCGCGTATCGGTTGTAGACGACGTGCTCTATCGAATCGCCACCGAGATCAAGGCCATCGCTCCAAGTGGCGAGGCGCCGCCGCCGCCGGAAGTGCCAACAGAGCGTGCACTGATGGATCGACCCGTCACGGACGAGTGGTAGCGAAAGGCGGTCAGGACATCGCTGCGGGGTTCGGTCGTTCCCGAGGGGCGTCCTGTTCGGCGACGGCCTTATTCAGCTTGCGCAACCGCCCTCTTCGATGAGAGTAAGGCGAGGACGCTACTCCTAATTACGGCAATCGACCGAGGGGTTCGCGCCGCCACCCTCGATTCAACCGACGGGGTAGTGCGCCGACAGCGGAAGTGTCACGTCGCCCGCCGCACGACGCTTACACTCCCGTCGCACCCGACTGCTGAGCTGGCACGACGACTCGCAGGCGACACCAACATCCGACGCGCCTCCTTCGACGACCACACTGATGCGGCATCAAGAACGTATTCAAAACATACGGCCTTCGGCAATCGCAGAGAAGTATCTTGCAGTGCTCGATCAAATCGAGTCGACGAACCCAGAATCCGCGCGGCCGCTTGCCACTGCGCAGCCGATGAAGCGGAGATGGCCTTCTCTTCCGACTCCGGATCGTGATGCGCGCCTTCGCTCTACAACCGGCCATGTCGGAGCTTGTGGAACACAAGAACGGCGCGCTCCGTTGTTTCCTTGAGCACACGGAGGACCAACCTGGGTCCGACCGAAAGGGCGTGGTCGATCCCGACTGATTGGACCAAAGCCATGTCCTCATTGCAGGCGGTTGAGGTCGGGTAGATCTGGCCAGCTTGGTCGCGAACTCAAGACGGGAGTGTCTTACACATCTTGACTCAGCAAACTCAGAGTCAGGAAGTTGCTCATCATCGCCATCGTCGATGGGGCGGAACCCATTGGCGTTGCGCCATCCTCGCCGTGGATTGGACGATCACCCTTTCATCTGCAACATCTGTCTCCATGGCGTCACGCGCCGGTGCACTATTGGACGAATCTCGTTTCAATCTCGCACCAGACCAGGCCGACAAGGCGAATTGCTCGTCACAGCAACAGACGGAGTCTCCGTCCAATGCGGCCTGCCGCACTGCTCGGGTCGGATTGCATCACAGGGCTTGACCGCCCGCAAACGCATCGCTGGGCTGGCGGCGATCGACGAGGCAGCGGGTTTCTCTGTCGGCGCGGGGAGCACGTACCGCTACTTCCCGTTGAAGCGCGCGATGCTGTACACCGCGGTGACCGGGGCGCTCGCCGGACTGACATGTTGTCCGATGCGGAACCCGGTTCGCTTGACGAGGCTGGTTGGTGCGCTGTGCAGGGGAAACGCCGGTACCTACCCCAGCTCCACCGAACGACGTATCTCACCCCTGCTCGACGGAGCCCAAGGCATCCTCCCAGACGCACTCAGATCCGAACGTGACGTCGTGTACGAACATCGTCGGGTCTTCATGCGCCGATGCCACGCACGCGATGGCTCCGCGGTGCTCGAACCACCGCAGGGAGCTCCGTTCGAGCGTGCGCTGGACCTCGTCCTGCGTTGCAATGAGGCCGATCCCGGTCGACTTCGTTACGGCCTCGAGGGCCGTCCACCGCTCGATGTCGGTCATTCGTCGACCCCGGTACGACGCCACGCTCCCCCACCCTGGGACGACGAGCTCGATCGTAGGGCTTGGCAGACCGCTCAGACTTCGACACTCCTCCAGATCCACACCGATCCGGTGGTTGGCGATCGCAACGACGTATGCGTCACGGGTCGACGAGGTGGAGAGGTAGGAGCGTCGATCGGAGGCCGTGCGGATCATCGGGCGTCCGTGCGAACGGTCGCCACAGCTCGTGCACCGTGACTCAACCGACACGTGCTCGGGTCGTGCGCCGCACGCCGCGGCAACGAAGAAGCGGCGGAGGACTCGGCGCGCTGCCGTCAGTCCGCGCAGTCGGACTGTCCGCTGACGCTCGACCGCCTCGACGTCATGGGCGTCGAGCCAGCCCCGGGCGGCGGCGTTTCGGATCGTGCTCGGCCTGACTGGCCCGAGATCGCAACCGAACACGTTGATGTCGACATCGGACGAGACGGACAGCGCCGAAACGACATCCAACCACTCGTCGAATTCGTCTCCATCTGCCATTCGATCGGAACCCCTCTGCCCGCCAGCGAGCGATGCAACAACCGAATCGTCGAATCGTGACCCCGCCAGCGATGAGCATAGTCGTGCAGACGGACGCGATCCCATCGATTGGATGGCGGGATGGCGCGCCGGAGCACGAGTCATCTCTCTCGCCCGATGTGCGGTCACAGAACGACGAGGAACCGAGTCTTGGCCGGCACTGCACCTCTCCGACGCACATCGACCGCTCGACGAATCTTGTCGATGTCGTCTCGCTCTGTCCGGATGACGGAACGCTGCCAGCGGCGTGCGCCCCCCGCCATTCGTTGGCGCCGACCCGCCGATGAATCGCTCGTCGATTGACGCACCCACGTGTGCCCCTGGAAGGTAGCCCGACACCGCAACGATCGGAGGGTCACATGGTTTCGGTCGGAGTTCTCGGGTTCGGCGCATACGTGCCGAGCCGAGTGGTCACGAACGACGAAGTCGAGCGAGAGACCGGGTTCTGCCGCGAGTCGAAGAAGGGGAGGTCACTCGCCGAGTGGGTCGAACGGCACCACGGCGGCGTGGAACGGCGCCGGGCGGCCCCCGACCAGGCGACATCGGATCTCGTCGTCGAAGCGGTGACCGAAGCACTCGGGGACGCGGCGATGTCGGCACACGACGTCGAACTCCTCGTCCTGTCGACCTACACGAGCGACTTCCGCATCCCGAACTCGGCAGGTGAGGTCCAGACCAAGCTCAGCATGGACGGCAAGTTCCTCCAACTCGACGCAGCGTGCACCGGCCTCCTCGACGCCGTGCACGTCGGCTCGGCGCTGGTCGAGACCGGTCAGTACGGATCGGCGTTGGTGGCGTGTGGCGACTCCATGGAGTTCCTGATGGCGCCCGACGACTGGCTCTCACGAACGGTCTTCGGCGACGGTGCGTCGGCACTCGTCCTCGGCGAGGTCGACGACGGTTACGGCTTCATCGCGCTGCAGACCGGCTCGGACGGTGAGTTGGGGCATTACGTCAAGGCCCCCGGAGGCGGCAGCCACGACCCCGAGGCGGTCCGGGACGACCTCTACGTGCGGCCGCTGTACAGCGAGATCCACTCGTGGGGCGTGGACAGGATGGTACACGCCACCAAGTTGGTGCTCGACCAGGCGGGGCTCACGATCGACGACGTCAATTGGGTCGTCCCCCACCAGGCCTCCCGACCGATCGTGCGGGCAGCCGGTCGAGCCCTCGGCGTCAGCGACGACCGTGTCGTCACCGTCTACGAGCGGTACGGCAACACGTCGGGGTCGTCGATCGGGATCGCGTTCTACGAGGCGGCGCGATCAGGCCGATTCCAACGTGGTGACCTGATCCTCCTCCCCGCCGTCGGTGCGGGAATGGCATGGTCCGCAGCGCTCTACCGGTGGCCCGGATCATGACGAGCGGCAGGCTCGAGGGGGCCGTCTGCATCGTCACCGGCGGTCTGTCGGGACTCGGCGCCGCGACGACCCGGGCGCTCCTTGCCGAAGGTGCCCAGGTCGCCGTGTTGGCGAGGAACGTCACCAGATCTCGCGCCGAGGCGGAGTGGGACCGTGCCGAACCACTGCTCGTCGAAGTCGACGTCCGGCACCACGAACAGGTCGAGAACGGGTTCGACAAGGTGGTCGGCGAGCTCGGCGTACCGAACGCGGTCGTCCACTGCGCCGGCATCGCGACGCTCGGACGGATCAACGACCACAAGGCCGAGCGGGCCCACACCCAACTGCGCGACTCGATCGACACCAACATCGTCGGGACGTTCAACGTCGCCCGCCAGGCTGCGATCGCGATGCCGGACGACTCGACGGACGGTCGGGCTCGGACCATCGTGCTCACGTCGTCGATCGCAGCCTTCGACGGTCAAGCCGGTCAGGTGACGTACGCGGCGACGAAGGGAGCGATCGCATCGATGACGCTGCCGCTCGCTCGCGAGCTCGCCGGGCTCGGCATCCGCGTCGTCACGATCGCACCGGGTGTGTTCGGAACACCGATGCTCGACGGGCTCCCCGTCGCCGCCCGCGACGCACTCGCGGCGGCCACGCCGTTCCCGTCGCGAGTCGGGGAACCGGACGAGTTCGCGTCGCTCGTCGTCCACGCGCTCGACAACGCGATGCTCAACGGAGAGACGATTCGCCTCGACGGCGCGCTCCGGATCCCGGCCGGTCCTTGATCGACGGTCCGACGCGGTCGAGGCGCGGACTACAGGTACCCGCTCTCGTAGGCGATGGCCACCGCATCGGTCGTCCCGACCGCCCCCATTCGCTCGAACAGCGCGGCGAGCCGGCGCTGCATCGTGCGCAGCGAGTGGTGGCTCTCGCGGGCGATATCGCTGGCCGAGGCGCCCGAGCCGAGCAGGCGCAGCCAGTTGATCTCCTCCTCCGCCAACGCCAGCCCGTCGACCGCCAACTTAGTCTTGCGGATCGAGGTGGCGAAACGGGCGGGAAAGCGGACGTATCCGCTGACGGCGCTGCTCAGCGAGGTGGCCGATTCCTCGGGCGGGTCGCTAAGGTCGATGACGGTCATCGCACCGGCCCGGAACACCCGCTCCGCCACGACGCGGTCGCTGTTGATGAGCGCACCGACGACGGCGACCTCGGGGTACGCGGCGACGAGTGATCGGATGACTCCGATGTCGGCATCGCTGTCGACCAGGACGACGACCACACTGCCCTGTTCGTCGTCGAGCCAGTCGTGGGGGTCCCGCACGAGCACCGAGCGTGGGCCCGTCATGGCTACGTTGCGCAGGTACGCCACCACCTCGTCGCTCATGATGCCGTAGACGGCGATCTGGGGCCGAGATCCGCGGTCGGTCTCGAGAGTCTGGTTGTCGTTCGTTGTGACGCTCACGTCGTTTCGTCTCGCTGAGGGGGGTTGGGATGGTGCCCGCACAGTGGCTCAGTGCGAGTGCTGCACACCACGCCTTTGCCGTTGAGATGCCCGCCCGAGGATGTTTCTTACACCGCGCCGCCCGGAATCGGTTCGAGTTCCGGTCGGGCGTCGTTGTCGACGCCGTCGCGCCCACCGGCGTTCTCGCGATCGGTCGATGCCCGATCGCCGGCCATCATCATGTAGCGGCCGCCATAGGAGAACGAACCGCCGCCGTCGACCCGGATCGTCTGGCCGGAGAGCCAACCGGAACGGTCGGCGAGGAGGTGCTCGATGCAGCGTGCGACGTCCTCCGGTTCGGCCGCAGCCCGACGGGGGTGGGTCGCACACTCGGCACGGTGAAGGTCGTCGAACTGACCGCCGAGCATCAGCTTCAAGCTGTCGGTCGAGACCCAGCCGGGGTTCACCCCGACGATCGACACACCGAGTTCTCCGAGCTCGCAGGCCAGGTACTTGACCATCGTGTCGAGCGCCGCCTTCGCCGCTGCGAGCCCACCGTGGCCGGGGATCCAGGTATCGACGTCGCAGCCCGAGACGACGACGATCTGACCACGATCGGCAGCCAGCAGCGGAAGCGCTCCCATCACCATCGAGTGGAAACCGAACACCGACGTCGCGAACGTGCGCTCCAAGTGGTAGCGCCTGCAGTCGACCAACGGCCGGAAGGTGGTGCGGGCCGCATTGGCGACGAGGACGTCGAGCTGTCCGATGTCGGACGCCATCCACTCGAACGTCTCCTGAATCGCAGATTCGTCTTCGAGGTCGAGCGCACGCACCCAAGCTCGTCGTCCGAGACGGCAGACGTCGTCGGCCACCGTCGCCGCCGCCGCTCGATCTGTACGGTACGTCACGACGACATCGTGGTCGGCAGCGGCGAGGCGACGGGCGGTCGCCGCACCGACGCCACGAGAGGATCCGGTGATCAGTGCGATTCGGGTCATGAGGGGACTATCTCCGTTCCGCCGTCCGGCGGTACTGGGATCGGGGCGATCCAGCGGGTGTAGAACGCCGGACACGACGGGTCGGCGACGAAGTCGCCGGGCGACGGGCCCGACAGCAGGAGGGCGCCGGCCCGCAGCGCCCGCAGGTAGCTCAGCGCACCGGCAGCCTGCGCTCGCCACGTGTCCCACCCGCACTCGACTCGGAAGTCGACGGGTTCGTCCGGATCCGGTTCGAGGGTGAGCGTGAGCTCGCGGCCGTCGGACGACACGTCGAACACGAACTGGGTGGCGTCCGCGTGGACGACGTGACGGACGCGCCCCGGCAGACCAGGCGCCACGCCACCGGACCGCCAGGCCTCGAAGGTCGACGTGATCACCCCGTGTGATGCTGCAGCGGCGGCCTCTGACCCGGCGTTCCGTTGCGGGGCCGAACCCGAGCGGCTCGCTCCTCGCGTGCGGGCGGCTTCGAGTTGCTCGGGGTCGTAGCGCAGCGGGCGCGGCTCCGTCGACAGCCCCAGGTCGCGGTAGATCGCAGCAACGAGCTGCTCCTGGCGCTCGAAGGCGGCGACCGACCCGGACATCCCGTTGAACCCGGCGGCGACGACCACGTCGTGCACCGGATCGGCGAACGCCACGAGCGTCTCCTGGCCGTTGTGCCCGAACGAGGACGGTGAGCAGTCGCTTCCGAAGAGGCCACGACCGATCTGCACGCCGGCGCCCCAGTCGACAGGGTCGGTGAGCCAGGGCACGAAGTGACTCGACTCGATGCCTGTGGCGCGCGGTTCGATCATCGCCGGCTCCAGACCTGCGAGCGAACCGGGAAGTCGTTGGTCCATGACCGTGCGCAGGAACGTCGCGATTTCCCTCATCGGCCCACGACCACCGAAGCTCGGCAGGAACTGCCTGATGACCGGCCGCTCGTGCATCGCCGGGAGCGGCACCGGTTGCGGACCACCGATGAAGTGTTGTGTGGCGAGCCGGTCGGCGTACCCGTCGATCGCAGCGTCCGGCATGCCGACCCACGAGTCGACCATGCCGAGCGGAAGAAAGACGCGCTCTCGCATGAACGTCGACTGATCGCCCCCGACCAGGCGACCGATCGCCTCGCCGAGAAAGGCCCATCCGACCCACGTCGAGTACTGGAACGTGCCCGATGATCCGTCCCCGTTCTGATGCGGATGCTGCAACGCGGCGCGGAACACCTGCGAGGAATCCATCCAGGCGATCCGCCACAGTGACTCGAAGTCGTTCTCGAATCGAACCGAGTGCGTGAACAGGTCGTCGGCCGTGATCGTCCGGTGACGCGGTTCGACCGCGAGCTCCGGCAGCACGCGACTCAGCGGCTCGTCGGTCGCCAACAGACCGTCTCGTTCCAGGGCGAGCACCGCGAGCGCGATGAACGGTTTGGTGAGGCTGAACCAGTGGAGCAAGGTGTCCGACGTCATCTCGGTGTCCGGCCCGGACTCGCCGAGCGCGAGGTCGACCGACCGATCGTCACTCGCATGCACGACGAGCTGGACACCGAGCAGGTCGCCGCGCTCGATTCCATCGCGCAACAGGTCGTCCGTCGCCGGCAACAGGAGATCCGCGTCGGCTACCGTCACCGCCCGACGCTCCCCGAGACCAGCCGGCCGCCGAGTTCGACCAGCGCGAGCTCCAGGTTGGCCCGGTGCGGATCGAGCGAATCGATTCGCACGGCCGGTTCAGGCCACGAGGTCCACGCATCGCGCACCGTCTCGACGTCTTCCCATGACGGCTCGGGGAACCCGTCGAGCCCCCGCTCGCGCTCGTCGAAACGCCGCCGATGGATGGTCGGGTCGGAACATCCGCACTCGATCACGAAGAGCTCGGCGCCGTGCAGCCGGCAGAGCTCACTCCAGGCGGCCCGCATGGTGTCGAGGTGGTTGCAGGCATCGACGACGACGGACTGGCCCATGCCCAGGTGGGTGTCGACGAGTGTCTCCAGGAGGTCGTACGCCGCATAGCCGGAGCCGTGATCACGGGTGATCCCGCGCCGGATGAGCGCCGCTTCCAGCGGATCGGCGGAGAACAACGGCAGGTTCGCCCGGTCGGCAATCGCGGCTGCGATCGAACTCTTCCCCGAGGCAGGGAGACCGGTCATCACGACCAGGGTGGGACGCATGTCGTCGCTCGCCATCACCGAGCGACGGCGTCGTCGCGCTCTCGGGCCCGCTCCACCGCACAGGTCATCCCATTGATCGTCGGGAACCGCTCATCGAGCAACTCCTCATCGCCGAGAAGAACGCTAAACGTCGTCTCCAGGAAGTCGATCAGCCGGACAATTCCGAGCGAGTCGACATATCCGGAGTCGAATAGTTCGGTTTCCCGATCGGGTCGGTTTCGGCCGTCGAAACTGCCATTTGATATGAGAAAAGACTCAATCTGCTCCGCCACCAGATCACGGTTATT
>JBCBSO010000090.1:0-10164 GCA_039819205.1 Actinomycetota bacterium | reverse complement strand
CAGTTTTGCCGCAGTCGAGGTCATCGTCGGCCACGGCGAAACTGCGCGGGTGCTCGACGAGCAGGGCGCGTTCGTGTGTGCGATCACCGATCAGCGCGACGGCGCCGTCTACGACATCACCATCACGATCAGCGATCTCGAAGCGGACCGATTCAGCATCGCCATCGCCGAAACGCCGCGCGGCTAGGGCGCGGCCGCGGTTCTGTTCGCGGAATCCGGCGCGAGGCGCCGGAAATCCCCGGGATTTGGGCTAGGACTCGGCCCAACCACGGGAGCGGTCGAGGGCGCGTCGCCATTGGGCATGAGCGGCGTCGGCCAGGGTGCGGTCGTCGCTAGGGAAGAACTCGGTGTCGACCGACCATGTGGCGCCAACCTCGGCCGTCGACGACCACACGCCTTCGGCCAGGCCGGCGAGGAATCCAGCGCCGAGCGACGTCGTTTCGTTGTCGGTCGGCCGACGTACCGAGACGCCCAGTTGATCAGCCTGTAGCTGGCACAGCAGGTCCATCACCGAGGCGCCGCCGTCGACCCGCAGGTCGGTAATCGAGATGCCGCTGGCGGCGACCATGGCATCGACGACATCGCGGGTTTGATACACCATCGACTCCACGGTCGCCCGGGCCAGCTCGGCGCGGCCGGTGCCGCGCGTGATCCCGACGATCGTGCCCCTGGCATACGGATCCCACCATGGGGAGCCCAAGCCAGCGAACGCCGGGACGATGTAGACCCCGCCCGTGTCGTCGATCGATTCGGCGAGCGGACCGGTCTCGGCGGCGTTATCGATGATGCCGAGACCGTCGCGTAGCCACTGGATGGCTGCACCGGTGACGAAGATCGCTCCTTCGAGGGCGTAGTGCGTGGTGCCGTCGGCGAGCGTCCAGGCGATCGTGGTCAGCATGCCCTCGGTCGGCGGCGGACACTCTTCGCCGACGTTGAGGAGAACAAACGAGCCAGTGCCGTAGGTGTTCTTCGCCATCCCCGGTTCGACGCACGCCTGCCCGAACAGTGCGGCCTGTTGGTCGCCGGCAACACCACTGATCGCGATGTCATCGGGAAACCCGTCGACGCCGCTCGTGGTGCCGAACCGTCCGCTCGAGGGACGAACGTCGGGCAACGCGGCGATTGGCACGCCGAGGAGTTCGCACAGTTCCGGATCCCACTGCCGGCTCCGGATGTCGAGCAACATCGTGCGGCTGGCGTTGGTCACGTCGGTGGCGTGGACGGCTCCGGCATCGGCCCGACCACCGGTCAGTTTCCAGATCAGCCACGAATCGATCGTGCCGAGCGCGAGATCGTCGTCGACGGCGATCTGCCGTTCGCGCAGCAGCCATTCGTACTTGGTGCCGGTGAAGTATGGGTCGAGCACGAGGCCGGTTCGTTCGCGCACGAGGGGCAGATGCGCGGCGGCTTCCAACTCGTCGCAACGCCCCGCAGTTCGACGGTCCTGCCACACGATGGCGGTGCCGTGCGGTGCACCGGTCGAGCGGCTCCAGGCCACGGCCGTCTCGCGTTGGTTGGTGATGCCGATCGCCGCGATCTGCCGATCGCCGATCTGATCGGCGACGTCGGCCAGCGTGGCGACCACCGACGACCAGATCTCGTCGACGTCGTGCTCGACCCACCCGGGTTGCGGGTAGTGCTGAGTGAACTCGCGGTACGCGGCCACACCACCGCGTCCGTCGGCGTCGATCACTCGGCTGCGCACACCGGTCGTCCCGGCATCGATCACCACAACGCACGGCGCTCCTGAGGAAGTCACGCCGGGCGACGCTAGCTCAGCGTCTGCGTTTGCTCGATGAGCGCGGGCGGTTCGAGCCCTGCTGGGTGCGCTTTGTCGGCGGCGGTTTCGGGCGATCGCCCGACGACGACGATGACGACGACGAGGAGGAGGAGGACGTGGCCGCGTCGCGCTCGGCAAGTTGTGCCTGTCGATCGGCGCGGGCTTCCTTGAACGACTTGCGCTGGTAGCCGAACTTGGCCAGTACGGCGCCGAGCGCAAGGTACAGCGGACCGCTGATCAGTACGCCGACGATGGCGCCGATCACGTTGGCGTTGCGGAAGAAGATCAGGAAGACCGCGACCATGATGAGCGCATAGATCACCCACTCGCGCATCAACCGCTGCCACGGAACCGGCCTGCTGCTGTCCCACGCCACAGAGCAGTTCCTAGCGCGTCGCGAGACGCATCCCAACCATGCGCCCGCGCTTGCGTCGAGGAGTACCGTCGGCCGCATGGGGAATGAACTCGACGCGGCGGTCGAGGCCGCCCGGGCATACGAAGCACTCCACGTGCCGGCGCTCTTTGCGCAATGGGCCGACCCACTGCTCGATCGCGCCGGTGTTGCCGACGGTGATGACGTTCTCGATGTTGCCTGCGGCACCGGTGCGCTCACACGCCGCGCGGTCGAGCGAACTGGCCGCAGCGGTAGCGTCACCGGCGTCGACGTTGGCCCAGGGATGCTCGTCGTGGCGGGCGAAACGGCTCCTGGCGCAACATTGCTCGAGTCCGACGCAGCATCGATTCCCGTCGACGATGACTCGTTCGACGTTGCGCTGTGCCAATTCGGGCTGATGTTCATGCCTGAACCCGCGGCGGTACTCGCGGAGATGGCCCGCTCCGTGCGACCCGGCGGACGCATTGGTGTTGCCGTGTGGGAGGCCCTCGAACGGTCTCCGGCGTACCCGATCACCGTCGACCTTCTCCAACGTCGGGCGGGCTCAGCTGCAGCTGACGCGTTGCGTGCGCCGTTTGTGCACGGTGACACCGACCAACTCGTCGACTTCTTTCGCTCAGCTGGCCTGGCCGACACCGCCGTCGACACGCAGGTCGGCACCGCTCGTTTCCCGAGCGTGCGGGTGATGGTCGAGGCCGACCTGCGCGGCTGGCTCCCAGTGATGGGTGTCGAGCTCGACGACGAGCTGATCGAGGCGCTGCTCGCGGAGGCCGAGGACCTTCTGGCCGAGTTTGTCACCGTCGACGGCACGATGGTCTTCGACGCACCGGCCCACCTCGCGGTTGCCGCTGTGTGAACGCAACGCGGTCCGCCACCGCCGGTAACGGTGGTGTCTGACACCACCGTTACACGAGCGTCAGGAGATGTCGCTCGGGAGTGAGGGAAGGGCGGGCTGCGTCGATTCGACAAACCCTGGGTAGTCGTATGGCGTGAGCGGTCGCTCGACCAGCTCCTGGTTGCCGATCGGCCACGGGCGGTCCTCGCCGTCGACGCGTAGCGTGACGGCACTCACACCGTCGATATCGGTTGCGGTGGTGACGATCTGGGCCACGGCGAAGCGCAACGCATCGGGGGTCAGCTCGTTGAATCCGTCGTTGACATTGACCGTCAGCACCTGACCGAGTTCGCGCGTCCCGAGCAGCTGTAGTTCGAGCGGTAGCGCAGTA
Organism: Actinomycetota bacterium; assembly: GCA_039819205.1. Taxonomy (GTDB): domain Bacteria; phylum Actinomycetota; class Acidimicrobiia; order Acidimicrobiales; family Ilumatobacteraceae; genus JABSQH01. Next base: position 6,764 of record JBCBSO010000090.1, on the reverse strand, counting down.
TCGATCCCGGTGTCGCGCTCTTCGGTGTTGGGGCCGGCGAACAGTGACTCCAGCACGTTGCCCGGCTCGGCTTCGACGTCGCGCAACACCGACCGCAATCGTTGTGCCTCATCGGCGTCGGCGGGAGCGAGGAGGTAAATGCGGTTCGAGCCGGCCGCCTCGTCACCGGTCGGAACCCGCCCGAACACGTCGGCCTGGGCTTCGGGGAGGTCGCGTGGCCCCGCTTCGGTCTGAATACCGCATCCAGCAAGCGCAAGGCCCGCAGCGACGCCGATCATCACTGCGTGCCAGGGGCGGCGGGTGATGCTCACGCTTGCACCTCGGCCAACGACGGCTCGTCGTCCTCATCGTCGAGGTCGATCGCCATCAGCTTGATCACGAACCGCGCTCCCGGCTCGCCGTCCAGTCGATCCTCGACCCACACCGCACCGCCGTGCATGCGCACGTGCTCGTCGACGAGCGCCAGCCCCAAGCCTGCGCCTTCGCTGCCGGTTCGTCGGCCGGCGCCGCCGCCCCTGGCAAAACGCTCGAACACGAGATCGCGCTCGTCGTCGGGCACGCCGGGCCCGTGGTCTTCCACGGCGATGAGAATGTGCGACATTGGCTCGGTTTCGGGCTCGACAACCGTGATCGATACCTCGGGCTCGCCGCCGCCGTATGCACGTGCGTTGTCGATCAGGTTGGCAATCACCCGGGCGAGTCGCCGGCGGTCGCCCCGGATCAAGGCACGTTCTGCCCGTTCAGACACGGTGACCGGGGTGGACGGCACCGAGCTCACCGACACCGCCTGACGGACGAACTCGGCCGCCAGGAGTTCTTCCAGATGGAGACGAATCGCTCCGGCGTCGAAGCGCGAGATTTCGAGCAGATCCTCAACCAGTCCCTGGAATCGTGTCACGTCGCTCGACAGCAGGTCGAGCGCCGACTGGGCACGTTCGGGGAGGTCGTCTCGGCGGGCCTCCATCACCTCGATCGATGCCGACAACGTCATCAACGGTGAACGCAGTTCGTGGCTGACATCCGAGGCAAAACGAGCGTCCTTCTCGAGGCGCTGCTGCAGCGCCTCGGCCATGCCGTTAAACGACTCGGTGAGCACGCTCAGGTCGGGATCTTGGGTGGATTCCAGTCGGGTGTCGAGCCGGCCGCCCGCCAGCGCAGATGCCGCCTGTGCGGCGGTGGCCAAGGGGCGGACCGCGCGTCGGGCGGCGAACGTGCCGACCAATACGCCCAAACCGACGGTGATCAGCGATGCGAGCACCAATGACAGGGCCACGCTGTTCAACGTGGAGTCGGCCTCGTCGAGGCTGAATGCCTCGAAGTACGCGCCGATGCCGGGAATGTCCCAGCCGACGATCACGCTCAGCGTGTCGCCGAGATCGATGATCTGCTCAGCCGATGTTCCTTCATCGATCACCCGGGTCACGAGATCGGGCGGGAGGGCGTCGGAGAAGAAACTCGACGAACCAGCGGCCCACACGTCGCGGTACCAGATCAGGTAGTCGGTCACTCCGATCCGATTGAGCGAGTTCTGCGCTGACTCGGCCGTCGACGGGTTCGACTGCAGGTCGCGCTCGACGCCCAGCGCATTGCGCTGGCTGGTCGTGATCGCTGTGTCGACGCGCTCGTCGACCAGGTTCTGCCGAGCAAGTCCGTAGGTGACGAAGGCGAGGAACAGTGCAAGCGCGATCGAGCCGAACGTGAAGATCAGCAGGATGCGGCGTCGCAGTCCGATCGCAGCTGGTCGCGACCGGAGCGGGCGAAACCAGCCGCGGCGGGTCACGTTTGCAGCCGATACCCGAGCCCGCGCACCGTCACCACGTGGCGCGGGTTGGCCGGGTCGGCCTCGACCTTGGTGCGCAGCCGACGTACGTGCACGTCGACGAGCCGCCCGTCGCCGAAGTAGTCGTAGCCCCACACCTTGTCGAGTAGTGCTTCGCGGCTCAGCACCTTGCCGGGGCTCTCGGCCAATTCACACAGCAGGCGGAACTCGGTTTTGGTCAGATGCACCTCGGCGCCGTCGCGGAGCACCTTGCCTTCGTCGGGGATCAGCTCGAGATCGCCGAACACCAGGCGTTGATGGCCGGGTGCGGTGGGACGAATGCGGCGCAACAGGGCCCGGATGCGCGCCGACAGCTCCTTGGGGGCAAACGGCTTGGTGAGGTAATCGTCGGCACCCGCCTCGAGCCCGGCGACGACGTCGTGCGTGTCGTTGCGTGCCGTGACCATCACGACTGGGACGTCGCTGGTACGCCGCAGCGTCCGACAGAGTTCGAAGCCGTCGATGCCGGGGAGCATGATGTCGATCAGCACCACATCGGGGGCGCTGGTCTGGAACATGTCGATCGCTTCTTCGCCGCTCTCGGCTTCGTCGACCACCCAGCCCTCGTCTTCCAGGGCGAGTTTGACGGCCGAGCGGATCCGCTCGTCGTCCTCGACGGCCAGGATGCGAGTTCCCACGACCCCCATGATGGCCCAAAGTCCCGGCACTTGACGAGCATGGGGTACCGCTCGCCCGGGGTCGCACGGCACGGAGCGCTTAGTCGGCCGCCTCGTTGGCGACCTGCACGGCGGCGCGCAGGGGTTCGTGAAGGGGGAGTGGAGCGGCAACAACCGATCCGGCGTATGCCGGGCCGCCATCGAACGAACTCACCTGGCCGCCCGATTCGGCAACGATCAGGCTGCCGGCGGCAATGTCCCAGCTGTTGAGGTTCTCCTCGTAGTACGCGTCGACTCGCCCACATGCGACCATGCACAAATCGAGCGCTGCCGAACCGAACCGTCGGATGTCGCGCACTTGTGAGATCAGCAGTGCCAGCCGGCGCGCCTGGCGGGCCCGGGCGGCGCTGTCGTAGCTGAAGCCGGTGGCGACCAGCGCTGCTTCGAGTCGGTTGACCGCCGACACGCTGATCGCCTGGCCGTTGAGCGTGGCGCCGAGGCCGCGTGCGGCAGAGAACAGCTCGTCGGCCACCGGAACATAGACCGCGCCGGCAAGACCACCCTGTGCGTCGACCGCAGCGACCGAGACCGACCAGGTCGGGAGGTCGTAGACGAAGTTGACCGTGCCGTCGATCGGGTCGACATGCCAGTCGATCCCAGAAGCTCCAGTGTGGTCGGCTCCCTCCTCGCCGACGATGCCGTCGTCGGGGCGGCGGGAGCGCAGCGCTGACACGATGAGGGTCTCGGCGGCGCGATCGAACGCGGTCACCGGGTCGGTCGCGGTGCTCTTGGTGTCGTGTGGTGCGGGACCGGAGGGAAGACTGCGCCTGCCGGCGAGGGCCTGTGTTCCGGCCGCAGTGGCCAGTTCTTCGGCGAGGGCGCGCAGCTCAGCGAGGGGCGTGGCCGGCACTGGCTCGATCCTCGATCTCGCGCCACTCGCCGATCGCTCGCATGACGAGTACGGCGACGACCGCCATTCCAAACGCAGCCCCGACGGCACCGGCGAGTAGGCCAAGCCCGAGCGGCAGGGCGCAGTCGCCCTCGCACTGCAGGTCGACGAGCGCGAACCCGATCAGCCCGCCCGCTAACCCGGCGATGAGAATCCCGACGAAGGCGGCCACTCGCGTGCCGACAGAGGGAATCGCCGAGAGTGGACGGGCCTCCTCGTCGGGTGGCGGGGGCGGAGCGGCGGCCATTGCTGCGCAGGGTAGCGATCGGCGGGCGAGTCGGCGCCCGTGGGGGACGTCTGGCCTGTGCCCCTTCGGCCGAGCCGGCGCGTAGCGTGATGAACGTGGCCCGCCAGCTGCGCACGATCTTGCACGCCGACATGGACGCGTTCTACGTGTCTGTCGAACTGCGACGACGCCCCGAGTTGCGTGGCAAGCCGGTGGTCGTCGGCGGCGATGGACCGCGCGGCGTCGTTGCCGCAGCGTCGTACGAGGCTCGACGGTTCGGGGTGCACTCGGCGTTGGCCTCGTCGATCGCCAAACGCCGTTGCCCGCACGCGGTGTTTCTCCCCGGCGATCACGCCCACTACTCGGAGGTGTCGCGCCAGGTACGCGACGTCTTCGAGCGGTACACCCCACTCGTCGAGCCACTGTCGCTCGACGAGGCATTCCTCGACGTGACCGGCTCAGTCGAACTCTTCGGCGAGGGGCCGGCGATCGCTCGAGCCTTGCGCACCGCGATCCGCGACGAGCTGGCGCTCGGTTGTTCGGTCGGGGTGGCCCCCAACAAGTTCCTGGCCAAGCTCGCGTCGGTCGACGCCAAGCCCCGTGCTCGCCGCGATGGCATCGAGCCCGGGCCTGGCGTTGTCGAGATCGTGGCCGGGCAGGAGCAGGCCTATCTCGACCCACTGCCCGTGGAGCGGTTGTGGGGCGTCGGGCCGGCCACGTTGGCCAAGCTCAACCGCATCGGGATTCACAGTGTTGCCGATCTCAGAGCCGTCGGTCCCACGGCGCTCGCCGCGTCGCTCGGCGCAACACAGGCGCGTCATCTCACCGAACTCGCCGTCGGACGTGACGACCGACCGGTCGAACCCGATCAAGCGATCAAGTCGGTCAGCCATGAAGAGACCTACGCCGAGGATTTGGCGACGGGTGAGGAGTTGCGCACCGAAGTGGTGCGCATGGCCGATGCCGTCGCCCGCCGTCTCCGTCGTCAGGAGATCGGGGCACGGACCGTGGCGGTGAAACTGCGATTCACCGACGGATTTCGCACGATCACACGCCAGACCACGGCACCCGAGCCGATCGATCAGGCCGAAACGATTGTCGAGCTGCTGCTCCCGCTGCTCGAACCGATCGACCCGACACCGGGGATCCGGTTGGTTGGCGTCGCCGGATCGAACCTCGGTCCCGTCCACCAGCAGTTGACCTTCGCCGATCTCGACGCTGCCCCACCCGGTGCTCGGGAGAGCACCGTGGACGAGATCCGCGAACGCTTCGGCACGGATGCGATCGGTCCGGCGAGCGCGGTGCGCGATGGACACGTGCGCACCGTGCGCCCCGGGGCCCAGCAGTGGGGGCCGAACAAAGGTAGGACGCCAGCAACCAGTTCTCCGCGTGAGAACAAGTCTCTCTAAGGAAGCCGGGGGAAGAGTGTTTCCCCATGCCGCTCCACCCGCCGCTCGGCAGGCTTCGCCGAACGCTCGCCGCCACCTTCGTGGCGCTCGCCCTCTGCATGGGCGCCGTCACCGTCGTTCCGTCATCGGACACCGTCGCCGCCGCGAGCGAGCCGTTCTGGCCGTACGACCCCGACATCTACGACTGGGATGACAAGGACGACATCCAGAAGTGGTGGGCGTATTCGTCGATGCTCGTGTTCGCGTTCTCCGACATGCAGGGCGCGTGGCTGAAAGACGTCGCCGATGGCCGCAAGTTCGATCTCTTGCGATTCAAGGTCGGACCGGACTGGATGAAGTACACCGTGCGCGGGGGTGTGATGGCCGCCCTCGTCATCGCGTTCGTGCTGTACGAGATCCTCGACGACTCGCCGAGTTTTCAGAGCTTGCTGGGTGAGCGCGTTGGCGGCGTGTCGGAGCGACTCGCCTACCTCGACCACTCGCTCGTCGGGCTCGAGCTCGCAACCACGCAGGTGCTCAATCGGATTCAGGACGTCGACTACCGGCTGCGACACGAGCAAGCCGAGAACACCTTTGGTGATGTCGACTTCTATCGCGACGAGTTGGACGTGGTGTTCGAGGATCTCGAGGACCTCACTGGACCGTCTGGCAACGTCTCGGACACGTTCATGGACATGTGGGCGACCGGGGTGCTCGGGAGCGTCGAGGAGTCGCTCACCGCGGTCGAGCTGCTGTTGTTCCCGCCAGGGACCGACTCGCTGCTGACGTCGTTCGCCGAGGCGAGATACATCGACTACGGCATCAACGTCGACGACCGCGAGTTCTATCGCGACGTGTTCGACCAGGCGGCGTATTGGACGACCCGTCTCGGCGGTGCCTACGAGCTGCTGCTCGAGGCCTTCTCGATCCGGCTGATGGACCCAGCCAACGAGCAGTACTACGAGATGTACCTCAGCCGCATCGACGAGATGCTCGAGAACCAGCGCAGCATCGCCGAGGCGATCTGGTCCCGCGTGGGCCATCCGATCTCCGACGATCACGTGATCACCATCAACGAGTGGCTCTTCCAGCGCACGCTCGACCAGCCCGCCACCGGTATCCAGGCCGAGGCCTACGAGTGGCCGGACACGATCACCGAGGACGAGTTCGACGAACTCCGCACGCTGGCTGCCACCTGGGGCGGCGGGGGCACGTTCCGCGCCCAGATGGACAACCTCGGCGTCGAGATTCCGCCCATCGTGAAGATCGACAAGCCGAGTGGCAACACGACGCTCACCTTCCAGTTCGAGGGCATCGAAGACTCCCACGTCTTCGACGAGAGCTACAGCTGTGAGTACTACGGCTTCACGCAGCCGTTCACCGCGCAGACCGGAGCGGAGTGGAAGCGCAACTACGCGGTGACGATGGACGGCGGGCACACGGGTTCGGGCACGTACGACGTCGGCGTCCACTGCGTGCCGACGTTCCATCGCGACGGCAACCTGCACAACAAGGGCAAGACCGGAGAGGTGTGGATCAAGGACGGCGGCCCGCTCGTAACGGGCGAGCGAGCGTTCACCGCCGTGAACCTCGACCAGCAAGCGGTCGAGGATCAGATGCGCACCCCGGCGGGCCACCACATGCTGCCGACGACGGCGTTCAGCCTGGCCGGTCCAGCGGAGTACACCGTGTTCGTCGACGGCCAAGCCGGCACGACGTACGACGAGCCGGTGCTGTACGCACCGGGTCTCGTCGACGAGGTGAC
>JBCBSO010000089.1:0-10187 GCA_039819205.1 Actinomycetota bacterium | reverse complement strand
GCAACTCGCGCCGACACAGACGCGGTGTAGCCTGCCGGCAACCAGCGAGTCACGGAGATCGTTCATCTCCTTGCCGTGCCAGATCTCCCGCAAGGATTGCTGGCCGAGGTTGCCCACCGGGTTCTGAGCGTAGCAGCAAGGTTTCACGTCGCCGTTCAGGAAGACGAACGAGCGGTTCCACGGCCAACGGCAATCGCGCAGGGTGATCGTCATCGTGCACCATCTCCCTTGGGCAAGAACCAGCCGGTCCGGCAGGGTCGATTGTCATGCGCCGCCAGCTCCGGCGCCAGCAGCACGCGCACGCCGTCGATGACCACGTCGAGGTGATCGGCGACGTCCATCGCAGCAAGAATGTGCGGGTCGGAATCCTGCGGTGAACCGAGCAGATTCTGTTCCGCATAGTTGAACCGGAAGTCGCCGCGATGCACGGTCCATTCCGTCGCCGGGATGAGCGGATCGACCAAGTGCTCGAAGTACACACGGTTCACACCGAGGCCGTGCGCCAGCTCGACGAACGCCGGCGCCTCGGCGACCGTCTGGCGCATCAATACCATCGACATGATGATCTGCGGGTGCACCGGCTTGGGAACGGTAGCGGTGGCGGCGACCAGGCGCCGAATGCCGTCGAGCGTCCGTTCGATCTCGGAACCACGAACCTGCCGATACGTTGGCTCGGTCGCCGCGTCGACCGAAACGTTCACCCGCTTGATCGGCGCGCGGGTGAGACGGTCGACGTTCTTCTGGGTGAGCAGGATCCCGTTGGTGTGGAACGTGAGCCCGGGCGAAGACCGCCCGGCGAGCCGGTCGACGATGTCCCAGAACCGCGGCGCCATCATCGGCTCGCCGATCCCGGTCGGACAAAGTTCGTCGACGTCGTCGATCAGCTCCAGCACGGAATCGACGATCGGGTCGGGCGCGTCGCGTTTCATGGTCATCCCGCCCGGCAGCCCGTGGGGACACATGACGCAGGTCAGATTGCAGCGTGTCGTGATCTCGACCTGCAAGTGCCGGGGAGCGTTCGGCAAGGCCTGTTCCGGCCCGAACGTCATCAGCCACGGCTTCGCGATTTCGGCGTCGATCGTTTCGACATCGGTCATACGCTGACGAAGCTCCTCGGTCGTATGGGGCGCCGAGCGAGCCCGTCGCCGCTCGGCCGGGTGCGCTGGCGTCGACTGAATTGGCGTCGTCGTCGCGACGGCGATCGCTCCGGAAAATCGCGCCGCGCGAACGACAAACCGCCGGTTGGTCGGAACGTGGGGTGTGGAGCGCAGGCGGTCAAGAACTGGCGGTCACCCGGCACGACGTTCCATCGTTGTCCCCAGCGAGCGTCAAGTTCTGCGGCATTCGTTCGTGACAGCTAGAGTAAACTTTGATACGCGCCACTTCGTCGTATCGTGCCGCGGCCGCGTTCCCGATCGATCGCTCGGACCGTCGTCGCTCCCGCCTTACGGTCGGCTCGCCATGATCCCGACAGCGGATCGTCCGGACGATCGGCTGGACGAGCCAAGATGGTCGTCGATCCGACGCGGCGCGGTTGCTTTGTGCCTGCGGAACATTGCGCTTCCGCGACAACGAGAACTCGACTGGGACTTCGACGCGTATGCCGGCAACGGACCGTTTTACCGACTGCGATTTCACCGCGGTCGGCTTGGCCCGCCTGGGCCCAACCGGCGGCGACCGTCACCGCCCGACGTCCCGATCATGGCGCGATCGACGCCTGCGCGCCCCGTGCCGGTCGCTCGGCACGCCCGGTCGATGAACGAAGCGTTCAAATCGCTGCTCCGACCGGCGTTCCGCCCGGCGCGGCGGATGCTACAGCGGCTCGGCTACGACGTCGTTGCCATGAGTTCCCCCGAGGCGGGCCAGGACCCGCGGATGTACTGGATCGAGCGCCTGGGCGTCGACGGGCTGATCGACGTCGGCGCCAACGCCGGTCAGTACGTCGGGTGGATGCGGGACCGGGGCTACCGCGGCCCGATCCTGTCGTTGGAGCCACAGCCCGACGCTTTCGAGGCGTGCAAGGCGCGTTGGTCTGACGATCCGCGCTGGCAGGGCGTGTGTTGTGCCGTTGGCGCCGAAGCAGGCGAGATGACCTTGCAGGTCGCGGGCAATTCGTTCTCGAGTTCGCTGTTGCCGATGCTGCAGTCGCATGTCGATGCGCTACCGGAATCGGCCATCGTCGATACGCGGAACGTGCCGGTTCGCCGCCTCGACGAAGTCGTTGGCTCGGCGTTGGGCAGTGCCAAGGCGTTGTTCTTGAAGATCGACACTCAGGGTTTCGAGCTGCCGGTGCTCCAAGGCGCCGACGGCATCCTCGATCGCGTCGTCGCCGTGGAGTTGGAACTCTCGCTCGTCCCACTCTACGATGGCCAGGAGCTGCTGCCGCGGGTGTGGTCGGCAGTCGAGTCCATGGGTTTCGAGCCCGTTTGGTTGGAGCCGGGGTTCGCCGACGCGGCCTCCCGGCGATTGCTCCAGGCCGATGCCATCTTCGCCCGGAAGACGACATCGTGAGCCAGGATTTGGACAGGACGAGTGGCATGCTGCTGTACGGCGACAACGACGTCGCGATGCTCGAGGCGATGAAGAACCGCGGTTACAAGATCCGCAACGTGTTCGACATCGGCGCGTCCACGTCGGCGTGGAGCCGTACGATCCGTCCGGTGTTTCCCGAGGCGCGGCTCGACATGTTCGAACCGCTCGCCGAGCACAATGCCGAGTACACTCAGGGCCTGGAACGGTGCCTGCGCGACGACGCGATGGTGCACCTCCATCCGGTCGCGGTCGGTGCCGAGGACGGCGAGATCGAGATGACCGTCTTCCCGGACGCAACCGGCTCGACGACGCTGGACGTTGCCGCCTACGACGACGGGCGGCGTGCGTTGCGGGTAGCCATGCGTTCCGTCGATTCGGTGATCGCTGCCGGCGAAGCACCGGTTCCGGACCTTCTCAAGGTCGACATCCAGGGCGGCGAGTTGGCGGTGTTGCGCGGCGCCCGCAATACCCTGCCCCAGGTCAAGTTCCTGTTGCTCGAAACGTGGCTGACCCGCGGCTACGGTGCCAACACCCCACTGCTCGTCGAGCTGATGGACTTCCTCCGGCCGTTTCGCTTCGTCCCCTACGAGTTCGGCGACGTGTTTCGGGACGCCAACGACTACGCCGCGGCGATCGACGTGTTGTTCATCAACGCCGCCTTCGGCCTGCAGCCCCATCACTACTTCAGCGGCGTGAAGGACACGGCGCTGGTCGGCGCTGCTGGACGCGCCCGGCGCTGGCTGCGTGACGTACGCGGTCGGGTCCAGCCGGCAGCGGCACCCTCAGCGCAGGCCGACTGGGCACCGGCCATGGCAACTGACGGCGAACGACCGCCCGATGCCGGCACCGACGCCGACGCGGCGGCACTCGCCAGCTGCTACGAGTCGGATCGTGCCGTGTTGCGCTCGATCCTCGGCCGCAACTATCCCATCGACGTGGTGTTCGACGTCGGCGCGTCGAACTCGTCGTGGTCGAGCCAGATGGCGGCCGAGTTGCCCGATGCACGGTTCGAGCTGTTCGAGCCGTTGGCCAACCAACGACCCGACTATCGGAAGATGCTGGACTGGCACACCAACACCCACGAGCATTCGACACTGCATCCCCTGGCGATCGGCGACCGCAACGCCGAGATCGTGCTGCAGATGACCAAGGACGCGGTCGGCTCGACGACCTTGCCGGTGCATCACGAGGTGATCGAGAGCCGGCCCGTGCGGGTGCCGATGCGGACGATCGACTCGATGGTGACGTCCGGCGAGGTGCCACGGCCGGACCTCTTGAAGCTCGACATCCAAGGCGGTGAGCTGGCGGCGCTTGAAGGCGCCGAACGGACGCTACCGGACGTCACGCTCTTGGTCATGGAGAGCTGGCTCGTGCGCGGCTACGGCATCCACACCCCGCTCTTCGACGATCTGGCGCGGCTTTGTCGGCGCCACGGCTTCCTGCCCTTCGAGTTCGGGGATGCCCATCGCGATCCGACGGGGCTCGTCACGGCGGTGGATGTCTGGTTCCTCAACGTCCGCAAGTCGCTGGCCGGCGCCTGGTACTACACCGGCGTGGTCGAAACCGACGACGAGCGGAGCGATCACGGCATCGGCTGGCGGTGGCGTGACCGACTGATGCGACGGTTCCAAAGGACGGCCGTCGGGTGCTGACGAGGTTTATCGATCGCGCCCGCAACCTGGGCGCGCGCGCGACGCTCGGGCTGTCGCTGGTCGCGCTGGCGGTGGCGACGGTCGTCGGTTGGGTCGGTGCCGGCGCCGTCGGCGCTGCCCTGGGCCTGCTGATCGCGTTCAATGGCTTCTTGCTGGTGCGGCTCGTCCAAGTCGACGCTCGGTTGTTCGAGCTGCGGACCGTTGGTTTGCGGCAACTCCAACAAGAGCGCTTGCGAACGGCACAGCGCTTGCAACGGCTAGAATCGCAACTCGACGAGGTCGCGATCGGCCATGACACGCTCAAGCAGTCGCTCTTGCAATTGCAGCACGGCGAGATCGGCTCGAACGAAAGCCCAGCGACCGACTCGGTGTTCGATCCAGAGCCCGAGTTACCGGCCGTGCTGAAGAACCTCGTCGAGACGCCGGTCGCGCTGGATGTCGGGGCCAACCGCGGCGCGTTTTCGCATGCCGCGCTCGCCAGCGGCTTCCGGGTCATCGCCTTCGAGCCGCACCCGGCCGTGACGGCGACGCTCACCGAGCGGTTCCGCGCCGATCCCGCCTTCGAGCTGCACGCCTGCGCATTGTCCGACGTCGAGGGCGAGGCGGATCTTCACGTTGCGCGGAACACCGCCAGCCTGACCGACGATTCACTCTTCTCGGCTTTGCAACCGCACCCCGCCTACAAGGGCTTCAGGTTCCACTCGACGATCAAGGTCGCGCTGCGCACCCTCGATCGGCTGATCGCCGAGGATCGGGTCCCGGTCGACGTCGGTGTGCTCAAGATCGACACCGAGGGCCACGACCCGGCCGTTCTGCGTGGCGCCAGCAACCTTCGGCCGGAAGTTGCGATCGTCGAGTTCTGGAACAAGGAGTTTCCCTTCAACAACGGCATGACCAGCAACGACTTGCCGGACTATCTCCCACTGCTGCCGCGGCACGAGCTCAACGCTTCCGTCGTCTTTTGGCGTGGTCCAGCAAAGGGGGCGTACGGTGTGCTGGTCGACGCTTCCGAAACGCCCCGTGGAAGCTGGGGCAATGCCGTGTTCTTCCGCGACCGGTCGATCGCCGACCGCGTCGTCGAGTGGGCGCGACAAACTTACGGGACCGATTGTGTATCGGTCGGCAACCTCTGCCCCGCCTGAGGCAGACGCACGGACCGACCGAAGGAGGTTTGATGGCTTCGCGATTGTTTCTCTTCGCTCGACGCTGCTGGCGGATCCTGCCGACGGAGTTTCGCGCGCGGTTTCCGCGGCCGGATTGGGTGAGCGTTCAGTTGGGGCTTGCGCCGCAACGCGTCGCGCCGACGCCGCAACGCATCGCACCGCCACCTGAACCCATCGCCGTGTTGCCGCCGCCGGACCCGGCAACCTTGGCGGCCGCCACGACCGCCTTGGCCGAGGAGGCAGCTCCGGCGGTCGAGCGCGGGGCCCCGGTCGGTGAAACCGCTTCCCCGACTGCCGTCGAGCCGATGGAGCCTTCAGCCGCCGAGCCTCGCATGCCGAAATGGTCGTGGTGGCAGAGCAACAAGCGGGCAACCGTGACCCTTGTGGTGTCGCCGAACGAGATAAGCTTTGCTCACGGCACCGGCGTGTTGTTGTCACGACTCATTGCCGACCGCAGCGACGTCGTGCTGCTGCGCTCGCAAACCAGCTATGGCGGCGACCAAGTTCCCCAGGCGCTAGCTGCTTACGTCCTGCCGCACGGGCTGCGCGAACGGTCCGCCGTATTCGGTCAGGTCCTCGACTGGTTGACGCCGTATCAGGTCGAGTCGATTCTTTGCGTACCGTACTTCGACACCGATCTGACTCTGGCCGTCGCCGCCGCAGACATCACCGGCGCGCCGCTCGGTCTTTGGATCATGGACGACAATTGCCTGGTGACCGGGCAGATCGACGTCGGGTTGATGACCGAAGCGATCGAGAAGGCGGCGTCGGTTTTCGCCATCTCGCCGGAACTGCGCAAGACCTACGAGAGCCGCTTCCGCCGTAAGATGTGGCTGCTTCCACCGATGGTGGCGCCATCGCTGGTGCGCACCGATCCGTCGCCGCCCGCAACCGGGACGACGCCGGTCGTCGTCGGCAACTTCTGGAGCGGTAGCTGGCTCGATGCGCTTCGGAAGATCACCCGCGCCACCGGTATCGAGGTGACGTGGTACGCGTCCAACGACAAGCTGTCCTGGATCGACGTCAGTACCCACGCGTTGGCGCGCGATGGCATCACCGTCGTCGAGGGTCTCTCGAACGCCGAAGTGCTGGCAGCGGTACTCGAGGCGCCTTGCGTGATCGTGCCGTCCGACACCGGGACGGGCGGTGCACACGAACAAGCCTTGGGCGACATGAGCCTGCCGACCCGGGTGCCGTTCGTGATGGCCGGGGCCGGGACGCCGTTGCTGGTTCTCGGGCGGCGCGACACCGCCGTCGCGCGGTTCGTCGAGCGTCTGGGCACCGGTATCGTCGTACCCTACGAGGCCGACGCCGTGGCGTCGGCGATCGCGTCGCTGGGCGAACCGGAGCGGCAAGCGGCGCTTCGGGAGCGCGCAGCAGAGCTGGCACCGAAGTTCTCGTTCGAAGGCGCCTGGGAGTTGGTGTTCCAGTCGATCCGCAACAACGGGGTCAGCGCGGACCCTCGGTTCGAGGCGCTCCTGCCGCTCGCTGAAAACGAGTTCGCGTACTACTGCGAGCCGCCTATCCCGTCGCACGTGTTCCGCGATTTCCGCGAGCCGTACGCGCTCTGCCGCCGGCTGGTGACGGCCGGTTGGATTCCGGACGTCGTGCTCGACGTCGGCGCGTCCAACGGGATCTGGTCCTACTACATGTCGGAGGTTTTCCCGAACGCGCGGTTCGTGCTCTGCGACCCGCTGTTCAGCCGCTACGGCCAGCTCTACGAGCGTCCGGGCTTCGTCCGGGAAGAGGTGGCCGTCGGCGCCGCACCCGGAACCGTCGAGTTCGAGGTGTCCGACAACCTCTACGGCTCGTCCTTGATCTCGACCAGCCAGCACACGCCGTCGGCGACGGTGCTTCAGGTGCCCATGGTCACCCTGGACGAGATCGTCAGCCGCCACGAACTCAGCGGTCGCGCGCTGTTGAAGGTCGACGTCCAGTTCGCCGAGCATCTGGTGCTCGAAGGCGGTCGGGAAACGCTGCAGCGCCTGGCCGAGGTCGTGATCCTGGAGCTGACGGTGACGAGAGTTCCCGATGGCGCGCTCGACCTCTTGGACATGATCAAGCTGATGGACGACTTGGGCTACCGGGTCTTCGATCAACTCGGCGAATGGCGTCACCCGTCGAGCGGCGAGCTGGAGCAGGTCGACTTGGCCTTCGTCCGCCGTTCCGCGTCGTTCTTCGATTCCGACAAGGCTGCGTGAGCCGCCCTACGCTGCAGAAGAGTGCCCCGCGGCCGGTTGCAGCCACGGGGCGTGTCGTTCAGACGAAGTCCAATTCCGTGGCACCGCCGCCGAACATGGCACCGTCGACGGTGTCGAACTCGCTGCCGAGGCCATCGAAGCCGACCGGTGTCATCCCGCCGCTGTCGGTCGCCTTGCCCGTGTTGCTCTGGGCGTCGAAATAGGCCCAGATGAACACCTGACCGGTCAGCGCCGCGTCCGCTTCCGCCGCGCCGGCATCGACGATGAACGCTGCACCGGTGCCGCCAAACGGGCTCGCGATGCTGTCGCCGGGAGCGTAGCCGAGCCGCCCGTCGTCGTAGACGAAGCCCGAGTAGAAATCGCCACCCGGCAGCGCCCAGTAGTAGAAGAACGGGCTCGCCGCCGGCGATGCCTCCTGGCCCTGGCCGAACGCGGTGTCGTCGCCGAGCGCTGCAATCGCGTCCACCTCGCTGCCGATGCCCGCAGTGCCGGTGGCGGACAGTCCGCCACTGACCGTCGAGTAGAAGGCATCGGCCTCGGCATCGTAGTAGACCGAGGTGAACACCTGCCCGCTCAGGCCCGGATCGACCGGTGTGGTGTCCACCCCGGTGATCGTCGCCGTCAGCGCGTCGCCGCTCTCGTCCAGCCCGAGGTCGATCACCTGGCCGTCGCTGTAGCCGTAGCGGCCATCGTCGTAGACCATGCCATAGTACACGTCGCCGCCACCGTAGCTGACCGCGAACGAGACGGCGTGGGCGAAGGGGTCGACCGCCGGCAGCCCGCCTCCGAACCAAACGGGACCGTTGGGGGTGTTGACCTGATCGAACTCGCTGCCGATGCCGGCGAGACCGACCGCGGTGGCGGCGCCGCTGACCGTTGGCAACAGGGCGTTGAAGGTGGCATCGTAGTAGGCGTCGACGTAGACCTGACCGCTGAGGCCCGGGTCGTAGATCGCGTCGGTGGCCGCATAGATGGCACCTGTGCCGCCGAAATCGCTGGTCAGAATCTGGCCGTCGAAATGGCCGAAGCGGCCGTCGTCGAACACCCAGCCCGAATAGGCATCGCCGCTCGGCGCCACCCAGTAGTAGTAGAACACCGCCGCCTGCGGCACCGCCTCGACACCGCCACCGAAGCTCGTGTCACCATAGGCCAAGAGCTGGTCCATCTCGCTGCCGAGCCCGGAGAAACCGGCGGGGCTCTGCCCCTGGGTCCAGGTCAGATACGAGGCATCGGCCGCCGAGTCGTAGTAGCTCGACACGTAGACCTGACCGGCAAGGCTCTTGTCGTAGGCGACGGGCGCCGCTTCGCCGATGGTTGCGGTAACGGCATTGCCGCTCGCGTCGGTGCCGAGGTCCACCACCGTGCCCTCGGCGTAGCCGTAACGACCGTCGTCGAACACCACACCGCCATAGCTGTCGCCGCTCGCATACGTCACCGTGTAGTCGAACGCCGCCGCGCTGCTCCGGAGCGGAAAGCCGTCGAGGATCGTGGCGGTCGACGTGGAGCCGTCCGTGCCGTTGGCGATGGCAAAGGTTGGCGTCACGACGAGGCTGAACGTCTCGTTCGCGTCGTTGAGACCGTCGTTGATCAACGGCACGACGACCGCTGCCTGGGTCTGCCCAGCGAGGAACGTCAGGGTACCGCTGGTCGCGGTGTAGTCCTCACCAGCTCTAGCCGTATTGTCGACGGTGGAGAACGCGAGGGCAAGGTCGTCGTCGAGCGGTTTCGACAACAGAACCGTGAAGACCGCCTCTTCCAAACCCTCGTAAGCGAGCGTGGGGACGACGAACAGCGAGGTGCCGCTACCCTCAAGGATCGTCCCGTTGGCGATCAAGAGGCGCGCGTTGCCCGCGAGGGTGGCGTTGGTGGGATCGAAGAACTCGACGGTGAAGTTCTCGTCGAGCTCGCCGGAGACCAAGGTCGACGGATTGATGTTCAACGTCGCCGTCGTCGCTCCGGCGGCGATCGTCACCGTCCCCTCCTCGGGCAAGATGTCCTGGAAGCTGCCACCCTCGAGCGCCGTTCCACCGATCGTCCGGTAGTTCACCGTCACCGGTGCCAAGCTCGGCTCCGACAGGGTCAGCACGAACTGCAGATCGCCCAGCTCCGTACCCGTACCACCCGAAACACTGATCTCTGCGACCATGACCACTCCTCCTGGAGACCTTTACTCGCCAGTGCCTTCGTTCGGTCAGCGGGGCGGGGTCGGGCGCGGTAGGAAGCGCGCCCGGTTCCATGTTGGTGGAACGAGAGCCATCCGTTGCCCGCAGCGACGCGCCACGCACACCCGTCGGTTCCAGATCCATCCAAGCATTGGCTCGCCGCCGAAGAACAAGCAGCCGCGAAACGAAGTCAAATGGCGTCAGTTTTCCTTCATGAACACAACCGAACGTCAACAACTCAAGATCACGAGGCTATGGTTTCCACAGCCCTCAACACCGGTCAAGCGCGTATCGGGGCTTACGGAAATTGACAAGAATGGACCTGCGGTTGTGACAGGCCAACAAGCGTCTGCTGATGAAGATCGACGCGTCATGAACGCTCGAATTCGGCATTTGCATGATTCGCAACTTGTGCGCGACTGTGTTGCTGAGAATTCCCGATGGACGCGCATTCGGCCCGCGAGGGCAGCCGTTCGC
>JBCBSO010000088.1:0-10223 GCA_039819205.1 Actinomycetota bacterium | reverse complement strand
TGGCGTAGAGGCCCTTGGGATCGCGCCGCTCGCATAGCTCGAGGGGGGTGTCGACGAACACCTCCACGAAGGGCAGGTCGGCAGCGGCGTGCATCGCCCGGACGCGGTCGCGGTCGGCGCGATACGGCGAGATCACCGGCACCAACGCCACGAGCCCGGCATCGGCCATCAGCCGGGCGACCTCGCCGATGCGCCGAACGTTCTCAGCGCGGTCCTCAGCGGAGAACCCGAGGTCGGCGTTCAACCCGTGGCGCACATTGTCGCCATCGAGGAGGTAGGCCGGCTGGCCGACGGCCAACAGGCGTTCGGCGACGGCGTTGGCAATCGTCGACTTGCCAGACCCCGACAACCCGGTGAACCAGATCGTGGCGCCACGCAGGCCGTGGGCCGACCACCGTTCGGCGCGCGACACCGCCGTGTCGTGCCACACGATGTTGCTGCTGGCGGGAGTGCTGCTCACCGGCGCGCCAATCGGTGACGGGGTTAGGTGTTGGTTCGGCGGATCATGCCGCCGGCGACGGTCTGGTTGGTCGACTCGTCGATCAGGATGAAACTCCCGGTCACGCGATTACGGCGGTAGTCGTCGACGAAGATCGGCTCGGTGCAACGCAACACGGCGCGGCCGATCTCGTTCATCTCCAACGTGGTGGCGTCCTCATCACGGTGCATCGTGTTGATGTCGAGTCGGTACCGCAGGTCGGTGACCATCGCCCGCACCGTGCGCGTGGTGTGCTTGAGGGTGTAGATCGTGCGCGGCGTCAGCGACGCCGTGGAGTCCATCCAACAGATCATCGCTTCGAGATCCTGGGTGACCTCGGGCCGATTGTGCGGGCGACAGATCATGTCGCCACGCGACACGTCGAGGTTGTCGGACAACCGCACGGTCACCGCCTGGCCCGGTCGAGCGTCGGGCACACCGTTGGTGCCCGCGGCTAGCGAGTCGAACGTGTCGATGCCGGCGATCGTGGTCTCCAGACCCGACGGCAACACCACGACGTCGTCGCCTGGCTTCATCGTGCCGGCCGCCGGGGTGCCGGCGTAGCCGCGATAGTCCTGGTGGGCGGTGGTGTGCGGCCGGACCACGTACTGCACGGGGAAGCGGGCGTCGATCAGGTTGTCGTCGCTCGCGACGTACAGCGACTCGAGGTGGTTGAGGAACGTGGAGCCCTCATACCAACCCATGTGAGCGGAGCGGTCGACCACGTTGTCGCCCTCGAACGCTGAGATCGGGATGAACGTCACGTCGCGCAGTTCGAGCTTCTGGGCGAAGTCGGTGAACTGCTGGCGGATCTCGTCGAAGCGCTCCTGGCTGTAGTCGACGAGGTCCATCTTGTTGACCGCAATCACCAGGTGCGGCACACCGAGCAACGACACGAGGAGACTGTGCCGTCGAGTCTGTTCGACCACGCCGTTGCGCGCATCGATCAACAGCGTGGCTAGATCGACCGTGGAGGCACCGGTGATCATGTTGCGCGTGTACTGGATGTGTCCGGGGCAGTCGGCGATGATGAAGTTGCGTCGCGGCGTGGAGAAGTAGCGATAGGCGACGTCGATCGTGATGCCCTGCTCGCGTTCGGCGCGCAACCCGTCGGTGAGCAGTGCAAGGTCGACGTAGTCGTTGCCGCGCTTCTTGCTCACCGCCTCGACGTGTTCGAGTTGGTCTTCGAAGATCGACTTCGAGTCGTGCAGCAAGCGGCCGATGAGGGTCGACTTGCCGTCGTCGACGCTGCCGACCGTGGCAAACCGCAGCGGTTCGAGTGGTGTGCTCATGGTCAGAAGTACCCCTCCACGACGCAGCCGGCGAAGCGGCTGCCGCCGCCGTGCTGAGCCAGTGCTTCCATTCCACCAACCATCAGAAGTACCCCTGCCGCTTGCGGTCTTCCATACCGGCCTCGGAGATGCGGTCGTCGGCGCGGGTTGCGCCGCGTTCGGTGATCCGCGCCACGGCGGTCTCGGCGACGATGTCGTCGACGGAGAACGCGGCCGACTCCACCGCCGCAGTACAGGTGGCGTCACCGATGGTGCGGAAGCGCACCGTGGCGTCGAACGGCTCTTCACCGTCGAGCATCTGTACGTGACGGTTCACCGCCATCAGCATCCCGTCGCGGGCGAACACTTGGCGGTTGTGGGCAAAGTACAGCGACGGCAACGAGCGCGACGTGCCGTTGATGAACCGCCAGATGTCGAGCTCGGTCCAGTTCGACAGTGGGAACACGCGCAGGTGCTCACCCTTGCGATGCCGCGCGTTGTACAGGTTCCACAGCTCGGGCCGCTGGTTCTTCGGGTCCCACTGGCCGAACTCGTCGCGATGGCTGTAGATCCGCTCCTTCGCTCGGGCCCGCTCTTCGTCGCGGCGACCTCCACCGAACACCGCGTCGAAGCCGTGTTCGGTGATCGCATCGAGCAAGGTGACGGTCTGCAGCGCGTTGCGGGTTGCCCGCGGACCGGTGTCTTCGCGCACTCGACCGGCGTCGATCGATGCCTGCACCGACGCCACCACCAGCTCGACGCCGAACTCGTCGACGGTGCGATCGCGGAACTCCATCAGCTCGTCGAAGTTGTGGCCGGTGTCGACGTGCATGATCGGAAACGGAATTCGGCCGGGGGCGAAGGCCCGCTGCGCGAGGTGCAGCATGACCACCGAGTCCTTGCCGCCGGAGAACAGAAGCACGGGGCGTTCGAACTCGGCAGCGACTTCGCGGAAAATCGAAATCGACTCCGATTCGAGCGCGCTCATCGTGGTCGTCGACATGGAGCGCGAAGGCTACTGGCTCATACCCCGATGAACAGCGGGACGGCGATGGGGGTGACGACGATCGTGGCCAGCGTCAGCGGGGCACCGACGCGGGTGAAGTCAGCGAACCGGTAGCCGCCGAGGCCGTACACCATCAGGTTCGTCTGATAGCCGAGCGGCGAAAGGAACGAACACGAGGCGCCGATCAACACCACGATGGCCATCGAGCGCGGGTCCAGGCCGGTCTCGAGCGCCGTCGCCGTCGCCACCGGCAGCATCACCGCCGCGGCGGCGTTGTTCGACAGCACCTCGGTCAGCAGCATCGTCGCCACGAGCACAGCGACGATCTGCCCGGTCTGGCCGAAGGGGTCGCCGATCGACTCGAGCAACGAGGCGAACTCGGCGGCTAACCCGCTCACTGCAACCGCCGTACCAAGGCTGATCGCCATTGCGATCGTCAGCACCACGTTGAGGTTCACCGCTCGCCGCGCCTCGGTCAGCGAGATCGCCCGAAGCGCGACGACCGCACCGGCGGCGAGCAACGACGCCTCGAGCAGCGACAGCGCACCAGATACCGCCAGCACCACCATCGCCGCGATCGCCACGAGCACGAGCGCAGCCGAGCTGCGGCGCGGTGGCGGCGCGGTCGACAGCGACGCCACCACCGAGAAGTCGCGGTGCCCCCGGAAGCGGCCACCGAATTCCTGACCGGCGAGCAGCAGCAGCACATCACCAGGGCGCAGCTCGACCGTGCCCAGCTTGCCCGGGACCTCGTCGTCGTGGCGGCGGATCGCCAGCACAGCGGCGTCGAACCGGGCGCGGAAGCCGCTGTCCCGCAGCGTCGAACCTGCGAGTTCAGAACGCTCCGATACCACCACTTCGTAGAGACCGGTGCCGGGTCGCTGCAGAGCACCGTCGAGGTGTGGGCGCTCGGCGCTCGACAATCCGCGAACTTCCATCACGTCGACGATGTTGTCGACATCGCCGACGAAGTAGCACAGGTCGTCGGCGCCCAACCGCGTCTCGGGGCGGGCAGTGACCACGTGTTCGTCGCGCTCGATTCCGGCGAGGAACACCCCGGCGAGGTCACGCAGTCCAGCATCGCCGATCGTCTGCCCAACCAACGGCCCAGCAGCGTCGACACGCATCGCCATCGTGTACCGCTGGGCGCGCTCGTCGAGCTCGTCCACGGGGCGGCGGCGACCGAGCAGCCGCGGCGCCGTGGCCACAAGCACCAGCACGCCGACAATCGCTACCGGCAGTCCCGCTCCGGTGATTTCGAACACGTCGAGCGGATCGCCGCCCGCGGCCACGAGCAGATCGGAGACGACGAGGTTTGTCGATGTACCGATCACCGTGATCACACCGCCGAGCACAGCGGCGAACGACAACGGCATCAGGTACGTCGCCGGCGAACGGCCGGTGCGTCGGCTCCAGGTGACGACGCGCGGGGCAGCAAGGGCGACGAGCGGCGTGTTGGGCAACACGGCAGAGAAGCCGGCCGCGGCGGTGGCGATTCCGGTCAGTCGCGCCCGCTCGCCGCGGCCCCGGGCGTCGAGCAGTCGATCGATCGCCGGCGTCAGTGCCCCTGTGGCGGTGGCCGCGCCAGCGAGGACATACAACGCGGCGATCGTCACGGGCGCGCTCGACGACAACCCGGTTAACGCCTGGTCTTGATCGACCACGCCGAGCAGCAGCAACGCGAAGACGGCCGCCCCAAGTCCCGCGGCCGTCGGTACGCGATCGAAGACGAGGACGACAAACGTCGCCACGAGGACGACGAGCGTGAGCCATGCGTCGGTGCTCATTGCGGCGCGCCGCGCGTGGCGCCGCTCGTGCGGCCCGCTGCATCGAGCCGAGCCAGCGCAGCATTCGCCGCATCGTTGCGACGGTGTGCTGGTGGAAGCGCGTGTTCGACCATGCGGATCGCGTCGACGATGTGCATCGCACTCCGTCGTTGCGGTTCCGGTGCGATCTCGTCTGCGAGCGAGCGCATCGACGGCGGAAAGGTGAAGAACGACACGAGCCGGACCACGTCGGTCAAGGCGGCCGCCGGGAGCGCGGCCGGCCGCCGTTGCCAGCCCGAGAATCGCTGATGAACGAACGACTGCGGAAGGCCGAGAATCGCGCACTCGATCGTCCGCTCGCTCGGCTCTGCGGTGCGGTGCTCGGCAACCTCAGCGGCGAACCACTCCAGCACGTCGCCGGCCTCGGTCCCGAGATACCCAGGCGGTACCCCCACCGCCAGCTGGAGTGGAACCGACTCGGACCACAGCGCTTCGAATCGGCGATCTGTGGCCGCGGCGACGCCGGCGAGGTCACGTTCGTGACGCCCCGCATGAAGCAGCGACATCCAGGCGGCTGCTGCCCGACGGCCAGCGACCACGGTCACGGCCAACAGGTTGGGGTCACTGGCATGGATCGCGCACCCATCGACGTCGGCACGAATGCGCGAATGCATGGACCACAGATGGTCGGCAGCGGCGAGGACCTCGCTCGGTGTGCCGAACTGCAGCTGCGCGGCCACGTCGCGAGTGCGATCGGCGCGGGTGAGTGACGAGTCGCCGAGCGACGCGCTGTGCTCGAGAATCGCTGCCAACCCCGAGTGGTGAGCGCCGACGATGGCCTGGGCAGCCGCCGACACCACGGTGGTGCGCTCGGCATAGGTCTCGAACGTTGCGCTTCCAGCGGGATACAGACCGGTGTGCGGATCGATCGCAGCTTCGAGTGCGCCGCGGGTCGGCAGCACAGCGTCGGGGCCCACCGTCATCGGCGGAACCCTAGATCAGCACTCGGCTGCGCCGGACGCTGCCGCATCGTACGATCGGCGCCATGACCGGCACGCTCGTCATCCTTCGCCACGGCCAGTCCGAGTGGAACCTGAAGAACCTATTCACCGGCTGGCACGACGTCCCCCTCACCGACAAGGGCGTCGCCGAGGCCAAAGCGGCGGGCCAGACGATGCTCGACGCAGGCCTGCGCTTCGACACCTCACACACATCGCTGCAGACCAGGGCGGTGATCACCCAGAATCTGGCGCTGCGCAGCATGGATCAGGTGTGGATTCCGGTCAACCGCAACTGGCGGCTGAACGAACGGCACTACGGAGCACTGCAGGGGCTCGACAAGAAAGAGACCACCGACAAGTACGGGCAAGAACAGGTGCACGCCTGGCGCCGCGGCTACGACACGCCACCGCCGCCGGTCGACCTCGACAGTCCGGAGCACCCGCGCAACGATCCCCGCTACCGGTTGTTGCCCCCCGACGTGTTGCCCGCCGCGGAGTGCCTGAAAGACGTCGTCGCCCGGGTGCTGCCCTACTGGTACGACGCGATTGCACCGCAATTGATGGCCGGGCTCGATGTGCTCATCACCGCGCATGGCAACTCGCTGCGCGCGCTGTTGAAGCATCTCGAAAGTGTGAGCGACGACGAGATTGCCGAGATCAACATCCCGACCGGTGCGCCGCGGCGCTACGAGTTCGACGATGCGCTCGCAGTGACCTCCGCCGAGTACTTGGGCGACGCCGACGAGATCGCCGCAGCAGCCGCGGCCGTTGCGGCCCAAGCCGGAACGACCTGACCGCTCAGGCCAGTCGTTCGGCGCAACGACCGCGCTGCACGGTCACGTCGAGTCAGCACGAGCGTCACCGGCGGCGCGTCGGCGCGCCTAAGGTTCCGGGAATGGCCAGCAAGAAGCAGCACCTCGAGACCCTGCGCAACGTCAAGTTGTTCAGCTCCTGCAGCAAGAAGGAGCTCGAGAAGGTGGCCCGCGCCAGCGACGAGATCACGATGACCGCCGGCACGCTGATCGTCGATCAGGGCCAAACCGGACGCGAGGCGTTCGTGATCCTCGATGGCGAGGTCACCGTGAAGCGCAACGGCCGCAAGGTGGCCACGCTGGGCGGCGGCGACATGGTGGGTGAGCTGTCGCTGCTCGACCATGGTCCGCGCACCGCCACCGTGGTGTGCACCACCGACTGCACGCTGCTGGTCATCGACCAGCGCCGTTTCCTCGGCGTGATCGATCAGGTTCCGGCGATCTCCCACAAGCTGCTCGCATCGCTGGCCACCCGCATCCGCGAACTCGATCGCCAGTACTTCGGCTGACCCCCTCCGAAAAACCGGGGATTTGCGGCGCGACGCGCCGGAAATCGCACACAATTCGGGTCACCGCAGCGAGCACGTGGCGACCATCTGAGCGGCATCCCGCCCGCAGCTGAGCCGCCGGCGCCGGCCGCCGATCTGGCCCCCGATCCGTACCGACGAGTAGCGTTGCGCGCGCCATGAGCACCGCAACCGATCCGGGCACCGAGACCGACTCCTCCACTGGCGAGGGGGGCGCGCCGCGGCCGCCGGTACGCATCAAGCCGCATCAGCTGGCGATCGCCGCCGGCGTCGGCATCGGCATCTTCACCTTGTTCTCGGGGATCCTCCCGCAGATCACCGGTTGGAAGAGCGACAGCCCGATCCACCGTGTGGTGTTCGTCAACGTCCCCGGCCCGCTGCAGATCGCCTTCTACACGATCATGCCCGTGGCGCTCGTGTGGGTCGGGTTGATGTTCGCCAACCGGATGAAGAACTGGGAGCGCGGCGCGCCCGCCCAGCGACGCACGACGAAGAAGAACGCCAAACAGCGGATCAAGGACTTCCGCGCCGGCGTGTACATGCAGACCCTGCTGCGCGATGCCGGCGCCGGGTTGATGCACTCGATGATCTACTTCTCGTTCCTCGTGCTGCTCGGCGTAACGACGGTGCTCGAGATCGATCACCAGGTACCCGAGTCGCTGAAGTTTCTGCACGGCACCACGTACAAGGCGTACTCGTTCGTCGGCGACCTCGCCGGGCTGATCTTCATGATCGGTGTCACGTGGGCGATCGTGCGCCGCTACGTGCAGCGCCCGTACCGCATCCGCATCAAGTCGAAGCCCGAGCACGCCGCGATCCTCGGCACCCTGTTCGCCATCGGCCTCACCGGCTATGGCGCGGAGATGTTTCGTATCGCCGTCGAGGGGCGACCGAGCTACGAGAACTGGTCGTTCATCGGCTATCCGCTGTCGGGTCTGGTCGACACGTGGTCGACGTCCGATCTCAGCACCTGGCATCAGTGGTGGTGGGGCGCACACGTGTTGACGTTCATCATCTTCCTCGCGCTCTTGCCGATGACGATGCTGCGCCACATCTTCACGTCGCCGATCAACATGTACCTGCGAGACAAGGACCGCCCCAAGGGCGCGATGCGGCCGATGCCCAACTTGATGGAGACCGAGCTCGAGAGCTTCGGCGCGGCCACGGTCGAAGACTTCACGTGGAAGCAGCTGCTCGACCTCGACGCCTGCACCATGTGCGGCCGGTGCACCAGCGTGTGCCCGGCACACGCCACCGGCAAGCCGCTCGACCCGCGTGAGATCGTGCTCAAGTCCGGCGAGGTCATGGCCGCCACCGGGACACCGTCGGTCACCCCGCCCCTCGGCACCGACAAGGAGATCACCGTCAGCGCCGACTCGTTGTTCGAGCGGATCACCGCCGAGGAGCTGTGGGCGTGCACCACCTGCAAGGCATGTGACGAGATCTGCCCGGTGAACATCGAGATCACCGACAAGATCTTCGACATGCGGCGCTACCTGTCGCTGATGGAGTCGAACTTCCCCGCAGAGCTGGGCAACGCCTACCGGGCGATGGAGAACCAGATGAACCCCTGGGGGATGAACCAGGGCGAGCGCGGCGACTGGGCCGACGGCATCGACGGGGTGACCATCGTCGACCCGGGCGACACCCTCGATTCCGAATACCTCTACTGGGTCGGCTGTGCTGGGTCGTTCGACGACAAGAACAAGAAAGTCACTCAGTCGATGGCCCAGCTGTTGCGTCGGGCCGGCATCGACGTGGCCATCCTCGGCCCCTCCGAGATGTGCACCGGCGACTCGGCGCGCCGCTCCGGCAACGAGTACCTGTTCCAGATGTTGGCCCAGCCCAACGTGGAAATGCTCAACGAGATGGGTGTGAAGAAGATCATCACCCAGTGCCCGCACTGCTTCAACACGTTGCTCAACGAGTACCCGCAGGTCGGCGGCCACTACGAGGTGATCCACCACACGCAGCTGCTCGAGCAGCTGATCGACGAGGGCAAGCTCGACGTGAGCCAGGCCACCCTCGAAGAGCGGATCACGTACCACGACTCGTGTTACCTCGGCCGGCACAACGACATCTACGTCGCACCGCGCAAGGTGGTCGGCTCCATCAAAGGCATCGAGGTCGTCGAGATGTCGCGCAACGGCACCAAGGGCATGTGCTGCGGCGCCGGGGGCGCCCGGATGTGGATGGAAGAAACCGTCGGCACCAAGGTCAACGACGAACGCGCCGCGGAAGCACTGTCGACCGGTGCGAGTCGCGTCGCCACGGCCTGCCCGTTCTGTTACATCATGCTCGACGACGGCGTGAAGGGCGCTGGGGTCGATGAAGAAGAGGTGCGCGTCGCCGACATCTCGATCCACCTGCTCGAAGCGATCGAGAACGGTGAAGCCGCAATGGCCCACCCCGATGCGCCGCTGAGCGAGGGCGACTTCCGGCCCGTCGGCGACTGATCGAACGCACCCGCCCGCGCACGCACCTGAAGCGACAACTCAACGCCACCGGGCGGACCTCCGAAGGGACCGATCACCCGATCAGGTAGCGGTCCGTCGTCAAGAAGTAGACGGCGTCAATCGTCAACCCAATCGCAGCGAGCACCGCAACGATCCGAACCGAGGCGATGATGGCCGTGCGGCGCGCACGCCACGTCCTGCGCGTCGCTGCGATGAGGCGCTCGTGCGCTCCGAACTCGAACGCCACCACCAACCCCCACAGCATGAGTTGGCTCACGAAGACCCACACGGCGAACGCCAGCACCGCGGCGACCAGGTCGTCTCGCTGACCAGCGATCGCGATGGTCGCAAGAAACGTCGGGTCGACCACCGACGTCACGGTGAATCCCACGCCCGCCAGGGCGAACGCTGCGACGGACCCCGAGATGCGTCGGCGGGGTTGGCTGGTCTGATCGGGGATGCGCTGCGGGCGCCAAATGAGCCACCCAATGATCAGTGCCGCGGCCAGCAGCTCGAGCCACGCCCACACCGCGCCCGGTATCGACGGCCACGAGAGGCCGCCGTCGAACAACTCCGCTCCGATCGTTGCCAGAACCGTTCCGACCAAGACGGTCGATACAAACACCGCGACCGCGAACGACAGCACCTTCGGCCGAGTGGCACCGGCGCCAATTGCCGCGGCGAGCAACACCGCCCCGAGCGGATCAAACCCAGCCGCCCCCAGGCCGGCCGACTGCAGAAGGAGCTCACCCATCGGGACGCATCGGGTAATCGCTGCGCTGACGGTGCAGCCGAGTCACCCGTGCGCGGCGAGACCGGCGCCGGCGCGCCCCATCAGGTCGAGAAAGTTGTTGCAGTAGAAGTTGTCGCGCACCTCGTTCGAGACGTCGCCCAGACTGCGCTAGA
>JBCBSO010000087.1:0-10226 GCA_039819205.1 Actinomycetota bacterium | reverse complement strand
GGCGATCGCGTCGCTGTCGGCGGCGTCGACAGCCGATCCAACGACGGTGCCCGACCCCGACATCTCCTCGACCGCGGCGGCGACGTCGTCGCCGGTGCGGGCGCAGATCGCCACCGACGCACCCTCTGCCAGCAGCGTTTCGGCGACCGCGCGGCCGATGCCTTTGGTCGCGCCCGTGACCAGCGCCTTCTTCCCCGACAGTCCCAGATCCATGCCGCGAACAATAACCGACTGAGGATTAAGTTATTGCACCGCCGGCGTGACAGTTGGGGTCAGACCCCTCGTGTCACAGGTGTGACACGAGGGGTCTGACCCCAACTGTCACGGGAGTTGAGCGGTCCAGGTGATGGCGTTGGCGAGGGCGGTGCGGAACGATGGGTCGGCGTAGGTCGCTGGACCGTCGCCGAACTGCAGGTACACCAGTCGGCTCTCATCGACGTCGCGCGTCCAGGCGACGAGATCGCTCCCGGGCGGGTGGGTCCATCCCTCGTTGTCGTTCATTCGTCCACGGATCGCGAGGTCGGCGGAGTGGAACCGCGATGCATCGGCGGTGTCAAAGGTGGTCCGCATCAACGGCGTGACGCGCTCGGTGAGCACCGGGAAGCAGTACAGCTCGTCGGTGACGTCGAACGTCGTGTTCAGGCCGGCGCAGACAGGGTGATCGGTGTCGAGCACCTCGACGGTGTGGGTCACGTCGAAGCGGTACCCCGAGTCGGGGTAGTCGATGCCGTCGAGCTGTGCGGGCTGGTAGTGGAACCGGGCGCCGACCAGTTCGGCGAAGCCGTGCCACGCCGGCCAGCTGGCGACGGCGTGGTGGAGGAACACGAGGCCGGTGCCGTCGGCGCACAAGTCGGCGAACACCTGCCGCTGCTCCGGTGACGGTGCAACGGTGTCGAGCGGTGGGTCGCCGCCGGTGAAGCGGAGGCCCGGCATGTCGTAGAACACGACGACGTCGTGGCCGTGCTCCGGTGCATCGGCGGCCGTCCATGCCATGTCGAAGCCTGCGCCGGCAAGCTCGTCGAAGATCGCGAAGAACGGATCGGACTCGAACGGGTGGCCACCAGTAACGACGAGCACGTCGAGCGCGCCGCTGGGGGCCATCGCTACTCGGCTTCGGTAGTGCGGTAGCTGCCGATCTGTGGGCCGCCGACCCAGCCGCACAGTTGCGGGTCGCACTCGCGCACCGCCCCGGAGATCCAGCGGCCCTTGACCGTGAACGTGCCGGTGCGATCGCCGTCGGTGACGAGCACGTTGCCTTCGCCGTCCTGCTCGTACAGCGCTCCGGTGAATGGGTGCACGATGCCCTTCATATCCCGACCCCCGCTGCCGTGATGCCACTCATGCATGGGCCACCGCTGCCATCGATCGATTCATGCTCTCGCCACCGCTGCCGGTACCTGTCGGGTCGCCTCCTCATGAGGGATCATCCTCCTCGACCCACTTGGTGAACAGGTCGTGGAGCCACCGGATCTTCGCCTCCTGATAGTTCGACAGCGTGATCCCCGGCTTGCGTGTGGCCTCCAGGCCGGTCTGCACCTTGGCCATGTTGAACACGTCCTGCTCGAACACCTTGGCCAGCATGCCGAGCTCCGGTGCGTCGGTCCACGGGTCGTCGACACCGAGCGCGCGTTCCTTCGCCGGCGGCGGCCGTTCGCCGCTGAACGGAGCGAGGAAGAAGCACTCCATGATGCAGCTGCGGTGATCGTCGCCGTTCGGCCGGAATCGATACACGATGCGGTTGAACGCACCCCACGGATGCAGGTTGGGGAACACCGTGTAGTCGATCGAGTCAACCATTTCGGCGTCGCTCATCGTGTCGACCCGATCGCCCGCGGCACCGCGCCAACGCTCGCGGGTGAGTGCTGCGAGCGTCGCCCGCGCCGTGCCGCCCTCAGGAACGTCGTAGGGCGCGTCTTGGTCGACGCGCACGTCGAGCGTCGCCCGGAACATGTCCTGCTCGGTCGGCATGTGGGGGAGCAGCGGGCTCGGCGTTGCCGTCGCCGTGATCACCCGGGCGAAGCGATCCCACACGTCGACCTGCGAGTTGGTGTCGCCGAGATAGGTCAGGATCTGCGGATGCGTGGCGTTGACGTGGAACGCCTCGGAGAAGGCCTCTTGGGCCACTTTCCAGTTCGCCTGGATCCGGCGGGAGACGTGCGCCTCGACGTAGCGGTCTTCGAGGTTCCACACCTCGAAGTGATCGATCAGCTCACCGAGGTGGTCCTGGAGCGATTCGCACTCGGGGTCGGGATTGATGAACACGAACCCGGCCCAGGTATCGACGGCGCATTCCGGCAGTCGGAAGTCGTCGGGGCGTTGATCGATGTGTGGGAAGTCCCATGCGGCGGGGACGTCGGCGAGCGCACCCTCGAGGGTCCAGGCGAACCCGTGGAAGGCGCACCGGATCTCCGTGCAGTGGCCCTCGTGGTCCTTCAGCTGGCGGCCACGATGGAGGCAGGCGTTGGGATACGCCTTGATCGAGCCGTCGGTGGTGCGGATCACGAGATATGACAGGCCGGCGATCTCGTACACGATGTGGTCGCCGGGCTCGGGGATGTGTTCTTCGCGGCAGGCGAACTGCCATACCCGCTTCCACAAGCGCTCGCGTTCCAGCTCGTGCCATTCGCGCGACGTGTAGCGCTCGATGGAGATGTCGTCCGAGCCGAGGTAGCGCGGCGACTGCAGTCGGAGCACGTCGGGCACCGGGTGGGTGTCGGCGTCGAGCAGGTCTTGGAAGGTCAGACCGGGGGAGCGGGCGGCGCCCGGGTCGGTCGACTCGGCGGCGGGATCGGTCGTAGTCATGTCAATCAAAGTGTCCCGAGGGCGTGAAGGTGGCGTCGTATACGGGCGCGGTGGCGTCGACTCGGTGTTTGCGGCTTTCGGCCGACACGAGACCGCCGGCGGCGATCAGGTCGCGCATGGCGAAGTAGTTGGGGTGGTCGAAGTGTTGGTGGAGGGCGTCTTCTGACTCCCACATCTCGAACACCTGGATCGTGTTGGCGTGTACCGGATCGGCGGCGAAGCAGTACACGAGGCAGCCGTCCTCGTCGTCGCGCGTCGCCTGCTGGGTGGAAGTGATCGACGCCACGACGTCGTCGCGCTTCGACTCGTCGACCACGATTGTGGCCTCGACGACGACCAGGCTCATCGGGTCCGCTCGGGTTTGTGAACGCGCATACAGTAAGTATGGCAATGATGCACGCCGCACTGATCACCGGCAAGGAGACCGTCGAGCTCCGGGAGTTCCCCGACCCGACGCCCGCGCCCGCGGGAGTGGTCGTCGACATCTCGTACTGCGGCATCTGCGGTACCGACGTGCACGCCTATCAGTCGGGCGCTCCGTACAACCCGGCCATCTGTGGTCACGAGTGGGCGGGCACGGTGTCGGCAGCGGGCGCCGAGGTTCGGTCGGTCGACGAGGGCGATCGGGTCGTCGTTGCGGCTGCGCCGGCGTGCGGCCGGTGTGCGGCGTGTCGGGCCGGTCAGGCCGACCGTTGCCGAACGGCGTTCAAATCGGCGATCGGCGTCGATGCGCTCACCCCGCCGCACGGTGGCTTTGCCCCGCGTATCGCGGTCGCCGAGACGCGCGTCGTACGCGCTCATCCAGCGCTCACCGACGTACAGGCTGCGCAGGTCGAGCCCACCACAGTGGCGTTCCACGCCGTGCGCACGAGCGAACTGCGACTGGGTGATGTTGCCGTGATCCAAGGTGCGGGTCCGATCGGCCTGGGAACGCTGCAATGGGTGCGGGCCGCTGGCGCGGGTGAGGTGATCGTGATCGAGCCCAGCGAGTCGCGACGAGCGCTGGCGACGCAGCTCGGCGCGCACGTGGTGGTGCCGCCCGGGGCGGAGGCAGACGAGATCGTTCGGCAACACACCCACGGCCTCGGCGCCGACATCGTCTATGAGTGTGTTGGTCGTCCATTCGCCATTCAGAGCGCGGTGGACCTCGCCCGCCGCGGTGGAGCGGTGTGTCTGATCGGGTTGTCGGATACCGATGCATCGATCACGCCGGCCACGTGGTTAGTCAAAGAGATCCGGCTGACCGCCGCCCTGGCCTACTTCCATGAGGAGTTCGAGATGGCGATGGGGATGATGGCCGACGGTCGAGTGGTGGTCGATTCGTTGCACACCGCCACCGTCGGGCTCGATGGCTTCGAGTCGGCGATCGCCGATCTGGCGACCGGGCAGAGCGCCGAGATCAAAGTACTCGTCGACCCCAACGCAGTGGGTTGATCGAGGATGGCCACGCTGCTCGCACACATCACCGTCCGTCCGGGAACCGAAGCGCGCTTCGAGGAGATCGCCCGCGAGCTCTGGGCCCGGACGCACGCCGACGAGCCGGCTGTGCAGCACTACGAGTACTGGCGAGGAAGCGAGCCGCGCACGTACTACACGCTGGTGTCGTATCCGGATCACCGCTCGTTCATCGAGCACCAGGCGAGCGACCACCACGAGACGGCGGTGCCGCTGCTCACCGACGTGGTCGAGCGGATCCGTCTCGAGTGGCTCGACCCCGTCGACGGCGCGAGCGACCTCCCGCCCACGGTGATGCAGTCCGCGCCACCCGGTGCCAACGACCTGGTCCGTAGCCACACCGATCGCTACGCCGCAGACATCGCCACATGGTGGCCTGCCCGCCCCGAGTGACGGTGCGGCAACGCACGCCGCAGCGGCGCGTGCCCGATCAGCCGTGGTCGGGGGCCGGGGTGACCGCGACGGGAATCGCGCTCTGCACGAGCATGCCGGTGACCGGGTCGTAGTCGCCGTCGGCCGACACCAGCCGGTTCGTGGGCGAACCGATGTCGCGCACCTTCTCGTCGGTCACCGAGGCGCCACCCCATGAGTGGGCCATCGAGATCACGCCAGGCTTGATGTCGGCGGCAGCCTCGACGACGGCGAGGAGTGATGCTCGCTCCGAAGCGATCTCGACGATGTCGCCCGGCTCGACACCGAGGTCGGCGGCGTCGTCGGGGTGCATGTAGGCGTGGTTCGTCGTGCCTTTGCGGGCCAGACCGGGGAGTTCCGTCCCGAGCGAGTTGAGCCGGTGCTTGAGGCGTCTGCTGACCAAGCGGAACGGGTAGTCGTCGGACCCGCCCGCGCCGTTGGCCAATACGTCAGCAAGCTCGGCCATCAAGTCGTCGGGCGCCGGCGTGAACCGGGCGGTGGCATCGTCGTCGGCCGGCGCCACGGTCACGCTCCGATCGGGTTGCAGTTGGCGGCGCTGCGTGCGCATCTCGTCGAGCGGCATTCGTGCGCCCGCATAGGCGAGGTCGATGATCTCATCGTCGGTGGGGCGCTCGGTCATGCTCGGCGAGCCACCGGGCAGCGGTAGCTCCACGCCGAGGCGCGCGGCGAGCTCCCAGAACACCTCCCACTCGTTGAGCACATCCCCGTCACGTTCGACGACCGCCTCGGTGTAGTTGCTGTACGGCTCGCGGAACCAGCGATCCATCAAATGAGGCACGTCGGCGCGCTCGAGCGACAGTGTGGGGGCGAGTACATAGTCGGCGAACTCGGCGGTGGCGGTCATCCGGTGATCGATCACCACCAGCAACTCAAGATCCTCGAGTGCCTCGAGCGTGCGGTGTTGATCGGGAAACGCCACCGCTGGGTTGCCCCCGTTGACGATCAACGCCCGGACGCGCCCCTCACCGGGGGTGAGGATTTCGTCGGGCAGTGCGTTGGTTGGCATCTCGCCGCCGTAGCCGCGGAGGTCACGGACGCGTGATGGTGCGCCGGTGGCAGGCTCGCGGGCGGCAACCACCTGGGCGCGACGCGGCATGTCCGGATATAGCAGCCAGCCGCTCTCGATCTCCTCGCCCTCACGCAGCACGCGCCCGCACAACACGTTCAATACGCCAGCGAAGTGTTCGGTGAGGCTGGGTTTCGGCGCCATGTTCGGCCCGGTGCCGGTACCGGCCGTGCCGCGTGGACCGGCCGCGAACATGCGCGTGGCGGCCACGATGTCGTCGGCGTCGAGTTCGCAGCGGTCGGCGACCACGTCGAGGGTGAACGGGTCGACCGCCGCCGCGAGTTGGTCGAGTTGATCGACCCAGCGGTCGCAGAACTCGCGGTCGATCAGCTCCTCGGCGAGCATCAAGCGGATCATTCCGGCGAGCAGTGTGGGGTCTTCGCCGGGCCGCACCTGGAGGTGTACGTCGGCCTGTGTGGCCAACTCGGTGCGGCGCGGGTCGACGACGATGAGTTTCATTCCGTCGGCCTTGCGGCGACGCAGCACGGTGAACGGGTTGGTGCCCTGGAGCCCGCCAACCGGACCGAAGCTGGAGACCATCGGGTTGTAGCCGATCGCCAGCAGCACGTCGGCGTCGCGGAAGTTGTCGAATCCGGCCTCCCACGTGCCGAGACGGAGCGGCGCCGTGACCTTGGCCGGCTGGTCGATCGTCACCGACGTGTAGAACGAACGCGACTTCAGCGCCTTGTGGAATGCCCGCGCCGCGGGCACCGCCACCGAGTTCTGGTATCCCCCCGTGCCCGTATAGCTGGCGACGGCGCGTGGCCCGTATGTGTCGATAATCCGCCGAAGTTCGTCGGCAATCTCGTCGAGCGCAGCCGCGCTGGCGACCTCCTCGAAGGTGCCGTCGACGCGCCGCCGCAGCGCCGCACGGAGGCGGTTCGGGTCGGCCATCTGATCGGGAAGCTGGCGACCCTTGATGCACGTGTATCCCTCGAAGAGCGGGTCGTCGTCGATCCCGCGTACAGCGACCACCCGGTCGTCGACGATGTCCACTTCGAGGGGACAGCTGGCATGACAGACGCGGCAGAACGTGGTGTCGGTGCGCGGCTCGCGGGCATCTCGATCCGTTGTGTCGGGCGCGGCGCTGGTCATGATCGCTGCCTCCTGGTTCGATGCACCGAGTACTTTCCGTATGAGCATAAACTAAGTCGATGGCTTCCGACCGGGCCCGAGCACGATGACGAGCCGTCCGTTCCGTTTTGGGCTGCAGAGCTACAGCGCGTCCTCGCCCGACGACTGGCGTGAGCAGGCCCGACGCGCCGAGGCCCATGGATTCTCGACGTTCAGTGTGGCCGATCACGTGATCGGTCCCGGACCGGCGCTGGCGGCCACCAACCATCCGGTGCAAGACGTGGCCGCGGTGCCCGCAATGGCCGTGGCTGCCGAGGCGACCGAGTCCATCCGCATTGGCTCGCGGGTGTTCTGCTGCGACTACCGCCAGCCCGTGATGTTCGCCAAGGAGCTGGCCACGCTCGCCTACTTCTCGGGTGGCCGGCTCGAGATCGGGCTCGGTGCCGGCTGGTTGGCCGGCGAGTACGACGCCATGGGCGTGCCCTTCGAGTCGGCGGGCACGCGCATCGATCGACTGGAAGAGACCATTGCGCTCGTTCGCGCTCACATGGGTGAGGGCGAGATCGCGATCGATGGCGATCACGTGCACGCAGTTGGGTTCGAGGGAGTTCCCCAGCCGCCCGGTGGTGTGCCACCGATCATGATCGGCGGCGGGTCGCCCAGGGTGTTGCGCCTTGCTGGCCGCGAGGCCGACATCGTCAGCCTCAATTTCGACAACCGCTCCGGCGTGATCGGTGCTGAAGGCATGGGATCGAGCACCGCTGACCTGACCGACGCCAAGATCGGGTGGATCCGCGAGGGTGCCGGCGATCGCTTCGCGGATGTCGAATTGGAGATCGGCGCGTACTTCACGATCGTCACCGACGATCGCGACGCCACGCTGGCCAAGATGGCGCCGATGTTCGGGCTCGACCCAGCAGCGTTCGGCGAACATCCGCACGCGCTCGTCGGCTCGGTCGACGCGATCTGCGAAGAGTTGGTCGCCCGCCGTGAACGGTACGGCATCAACTACGTCACCTTCGGCGCGCCGTTGCTCGACGCGGTGGCGCCAATCGTCGAACGACTGGCCGGCTCATGACGCCTCGAATGGCGCGCTGCGAGCGCCCGGCTGCGACCCCATCTTCTCAGAAAGGACCATCTCGATGACCGCCGATCTCGACACCTTCAACCCATTCGATCCGGAGACGCTGCAGTGTCCGTTCCCGCACTACGAGCAGATGCGCGACGAGCGACCGGTGATGTTCATCGAGTCGCTCCAGCTGTATCTGGTGACCCGGCACGACCTCGTGCTCGGCATCCTGCGGAACCCCGAGCGGTACTCGTCGCAGTTCGGCGGCACCGGCATGCCGATGCCACGCGAGGAGCGTGAGGCCATCTCCGCGGTGTTCGCCGAGGGGTACCCGCGGGTCTCGACGATGCTCACCGCCGATATGCCCGAACACACCCGGTACCGCCGGTTGGTGTCGAAGGCGTTCACGCCGAAGGTGGTCGCCGCGCTCGAGCCGGAGATCCGAGCGATCACTAACCGACTGATCGACTCATGGATCAACGACGGACGGATCGAGTTCGTCACCCAGTTCGGGGTGCCGCTTCCCGTTGAGGTGATCGCCAAGGCGCTCAACGTGCCGGACTCACGATTGGCCGACTTCAAGCGGTGGTCAGACGACTCGATCGCCGGCATCGGCACGCAGATCTCGCTCGACGATCGGATTCAGGCCGAGCGTGGCGTCAACGAGTTCCAGCACTACTTCGCCGAACAACTCGAGCGGCGCAGGACCGATCCGCAAGACGACCTGCTGACCGGGCTGGTGAACGCGCGGATCGACGAGGACGACGCCGACATCGACGACAAGCGGCCGCTCGACATGCCCGAGATGCTGAGCATCGTGCAGCAGCTCCTGGTGGCGGGCAACGAGACCACCACGAAGCTGCTGACCGAGTTGATGCGTCTGCTCGCCGAGCATCCCGACGAGTGGCGCAAGTTGCGTGCCGATCCGGGTCGTGCGCCGGCCGTGGTCGAAGAGGGGCTGCGGCTGTCGACGCCGACGCAGGGGATGTTCCGCATCGCCACCGAGGATCACGAGCTCGAAGGCGTGCAGATTCCCAAGGGCGCGCGGCTGGTGATCGTGTTTGCGTCGGCCAACCGCGATGCCGCGCTGTACGACGATGGCGACGGCTTCCAACCCGACCGCGAGAACCTGCGCGATCACCTCGCGTTCGGCAAGGGCATTCACTTCTGTCTCGGCGCGAACCTGTCGCGGCTCGAGAGCAAGGTGGCGATGGAGGAACTGTCGCGACGGATCGAGTCGTTCACGCTCCCCGACACCAACGAGTACGGCTACTTCCCGAGCTTCATGCTGCGTGGGTTGACGCGTCTCGACGTCGACGTCGTTCCCGCTGCCGGCGCCTAACGTGGGCGCTCTCGACGAACGGGTCACCGTCGTCACTGGCGCGTCCCGCGGAATCGGGCGGGGCACGGCGGTCGCGCTCGGCGAGCAGGGGGCGACCGTGTACGTGACCGGGCGAACGACCGGTGATGGCGAGCTGACGATCGACACGACGGCCCGGCTGGTCGACGAGGCCGGCGGCGTCGGGGTCGCCGTGCAGACCGACCACGGCGACGACGAACAGATCGCCGCGCTCTTCGAGCGGGTGCGCGCCGACCACGGTCGGCTCGATGTGCTGGTGAACAACGTGTACAAGATTCCCGATCCACCGGCGTGGGGTGGCGGGTTTTGGGAGCACCCGGTGTCGATTTGGGACGACCAGGTCGGTATCGGCCTGCGCGCCCACTACGTGGCGTCGTGGCACGCGGCGCCGCTGCTGTTTGCCGCCGGGCCAGGGGGCTTGATCTGCAACGTGTCGTCGCCGGGCGGGCAGAGCTACCACTTCAGTTCGTCGTACGGGGCGGGCAAGGCGGGGCTCGACCGGCTGAGTGCCGACATGGCCATCGAGCTCGAGCCGCAGGGAATCGCCTGCGTGGCGCTGTACCCCGGCACGGTGTCGACCGAGTTCATCGTCGAAGCGATGCGCACGCCCGCAACGGAGATGGCTGATGCGCAGACGCCGTTGGCGGTCGGGCGCACCGTGGCTGCGCTGGCGTCGGCGCCCGATCGCATGGAGCGCTCGGGCACCATCCAGTGGGTGGAGGATCTTGCGGAGCAGTTCGACATCGTCGACGAGTACGACCGCCGGCCAGCGCCGTACCCGCGCCGGGTTCGCTAGCTGGGCCGCACCTTCTCGGCGCCGTGCGTTGCGCTATCCACCGGCGCCGGGAACCGGGTGGCGGTGTTGGTGTTCCGCTTCTCGGGGTCGTGCGTGGCGGAAGACGCAACCGACGGCGCCAAGAAGGGAACTCGCTGATGGCGGCCCAGCGATGCGTGCGGTTCGATCTACC
>JBCBSO010000086.1:0-10403 GCA_039819205.1 Actinomycetota bacterium | reverse complement strand
CGTGGAGAACATGCATCGTCACGACTCGACCTGTCTCTGTTCGACCGGCCGCAACGGCACCCCTGCCACGCGGAGATCGAGCCGATCGACACCGCGCCAACGATCAGCGCCGTGCCGAAACTCCGTCTGAATCGGCGGCGAGGGGTGCCGTTGCGGCCGGTCGAACAGAGACAGGTCGAGTCGTGACGATGCATGTTCTCCACGATGCGCGACACCCGGTATCGAGGCTTGGAGCCCGCCTGGAGAACTCCTGGAAGTGGCTCGGCGACGGGTTCACCCGTCGCGTCGCTGTTGGTGAACGGGCGCCGTGGTCAGCGTGACGACGGATCGGCAGGCTGCACCCCGAGGTCGTGAAACGGGCGCCACAGGTACCCGTCGGGATCGGCCACGACGAATTGCCGATTGCCGGCTTCGGCAGGCCCGGCGATGTCCCATCGTCGGCCCGTCTCTCGAACATCGACGCGATACCACCGCTCCTCCATCGGCACGACGATGGGGGCGCCGAAGCGGACCGCTCGATCGTGTACGGCATCGACGTCGGCCACGCGGAGTTGGAAGTTCACTCCCCGACCGAACGGAACGTCGAGCGGCGCCGTACGGAAGCGGCGGCCGGGCCCGGCCGCCGCTTGCAGCATGATCTCGGCGTCATCGGCGCCGAGGTAGGCAAAGCGCTCGGTCGGCCGCTCGAACATCATCGTGAAGCCGAGCACATCGACGTAGAAACGCAGCGACGTCGGCAGCGTCGTAACATCCAACTCGGGCACGAGCATCGCGGCCGAAGGTAACTCAGCCGGCTCGCACTCGAGACGCCAATATGGCGTGACGCCAGACGTGTGCGCTGGCGGGCGGCGCTAGTGCAGCTCGTGAGCGCGCATGATCAGCTCACGGGCGAAGGGGTCGAGCTGACGGCCAGCGATGCGCTCGGTGACCTGGATGGCGTGGGTGGGGTCGTCGACCAGGCCCGACCAGCGGATGTAGCCACCCATCACGCCGATGATGCGGTCGCCGACCTCTTCGCCGTGGACGACGACCCGCACGTTGCGGTTGAGCAACTCGTGCAGCTCGGGGTACAGCGCCGTGAGGTATTGATCAACCCCGTCGTCGTTGAACGGCCGGTGACGCGCCGGAACTTGCAGCTCGTCGTAGTTGTGCAGGTTGTGCGGCGCCTGAATGATCGACACCACGCAGCCGAAGCCGTTCTCCCGCAGCCAGATGATCTCTTCCTGACGGCGGACCCGCCGGTGGCTCTCGCCGACGCCGCCTGGGCGTTCACAAATCGCCAGCTTGTCCTTGAGAATCCAGGTGAAGTGGCGGGGCGTGATGCCCAGCGCCCACTTGCCCCGCAATCGCGACGGCATCAGCGCTGGATCTCGTCGGCGGTCGGCAACACGGCCGACCACGCTACCGGCAGTCGGGCCGTCCCCGCTCATGAAACGAGCATGAGCCGGCCACCCCGGCGCACGATCCGGCGGCCGTCGACCTCGCACGCACGATGCACTCCGGCGGCAACCTGCAACACCCGTTCGACGCTCGCTGCGTCGGGCGGATACCCGTCACCCCGGAGCCACTGGCGAATCGCTCGTCGAGCGAGCGGTGGCGGGGCCGCGGCCACTGCTGCGGCGTCGGTCGCATCGATTGCCGTCGCCAGCTCGTCGAGGAGATCATCGTCGTCGCGCGCGTTGTTGGCGGTGCGCGCGAGCAAGTCGACCATATCTCGCTCGGCGACGGCGTTGAGCAGCGGCACGACCTCGTGGCGGACCCGATTGCGGCGAAACCGCGGGTTGTCGTTCGTCGGATCGACGATCGGGTCCAGGCCGTACGCGGCGCACACCGCATGTGTCTCGTGCCGGCGCAGCGCCAGGAGTGGTTTGGTCGTCGACGGCCGCATCGCCCCGACGCCCCGGCTTCCGGCCCCGCGAAGCAAGGCGAGGAGCACCGTTTCTGCTTGGTCGTCGGCGGTATGGCCGGTGAGCGCATCGTCGGGCAGCACGGCTGCACGTGCCGCACGGGCTCGAGCCTCGAGGTTGGCCCCCGGTGCCACGTCGACACGGGTCACGGTGCAAGCGACGCCCACGTCAGCCGCGAGGCGCACCGATTGCTCGGCATCCTCCGCCGATCGAGGGTGCAGCCCGTGATCGACGTGGTGGGCGCGCACCGCCAGCTCGGCGCGGCGGGCGAGGATCAACAGCGCGGTGGAGTCGGGACCACCGGAGTAGGCGCACTCGACTGCGGTGCCGGCCGGGGCAAACGTGCAGCGTGTGAGGAGCGCGTCGAGGTCGATTTCCAGGAAGTGCGGCGAGGCGTGGTCGGGACTCGCGGTCGCGGACCTAGAGGTCGAGGCGGCGTTCTTGCCGACCATGCGGGTAGCGCTGCGACGACACGCTCTTCAGGTAGGCGAAGCCGAGCGCAGCGACGACGGCGAGAGCCACGAGTACCAAGACCACGCCGATCCAGAAGTGCCACACGTTGGCGAGCATGATGCGCAGGCTAGTTGGCGGGCACCCGGAACCGCAGATCGCCGGAGGCCGAGGCCGTGGGTTCAGCCGATCTTGCCGTCGCCGTCGATATCGGTGTCGAAGCACCGTTCGATGCGCGCCAACAGATCCGGTGGCATCTCATCGTTGTGGCACTTCTCGGCCACCACGATGCGCAATTCGGCGTGGAAGTCGAATGCCCCGAGACAGTCCATGCATCCATCGAGGTGATGACGGATGGAGGCATGTGCTTCGACGGTCAACTCGCCGTCGAGGAATCGATCGAGTTCGCGGATCGTCTCGACGCAGTCGGCCGTGTCGGAGGTCGGGGAGGGCTGTTCGCTCATGATGTCGTCGCTGTCGCTTCACCGTCTGCGCCGGCGGGAGCCGCGGTGCGCAGGCCACGCTCGATGGCGTATTCGTGCAACGCCTTCTGCATCTGTTTTCTTCCCCGATGCAATCGCGACATCACTGTGCCGATCGGAATGTCGAGCATTTCGGCGATTTCCTTGTACGAGAAGCCCTCCACGTCGGCGAGTACGACGGGCAACCGGAAGTTGTCCGGCAGCGACTCGAGCGCCGCCTTGACCTCGCTGTCGGGGAGCAGCGTCATCAACGATTCCTCCGCCGACCGGCCGATCGCCGGGTCGGCGAGTGTGTCGATGCGCTTGTAGAGGTACAGGTCCTCGACATCGTCGAGGTCTGACTCGTCGGGGCGCCGTTGTTTGGCGCGGTAGGTGTTGATGTAGGTGTTGGTGAGGATGCGAAACAGCCAGGCCCGCAGGTTTGTGCCCTCGGTGAACGTGTGGAAGCTGCGATAGCCCTTGAGGTAGGTCTCCTGCACGAGGTCTTCGGCGTCGGCACGGTTGCGCGTCATGCGGAGCGCAGCCGAGTACAGCTGCGGCGCGTACTCCATTGCCTGAGCGGCAAACACCTCGCGGTCGGCCATGGGTTCGTTAGTCCAGCTCGTCGACGACGCGATCGACTGACGCAACGAACCGGTCGAGCAGGTCGGCCAGTTGATCGCGGTCGTGCTCGTCGAACTCGGCGAGGATGCGGGCCATCGCCCGACTCCGGCGACCGGCGGCTGCGGCATGTTGTGCCCGACCGGCCCCGGTGACCTTGACCACCACCACGCGCCCGTCCTCAGGAGAGGGTGCGCGTTCGGCGAGACCGGCGGTGACCAAGCGGTCGACCGTGCGCGTGGCGCACGAGGCATCGATTCGCAACCGGCCGGCGAGCTCACGCATCTGTCGCTCGCGACGAACCAGCAGGTCGAGGGCATCCATTTGGCCCTGTTCGAGCGGGTGATCGCCGAAG
The DNA here is from genome assembly GCA_039819205.1 of Actinomycetota bacterium. Classification (GTDB taxonomy): domain Bacteria; phylum Actinomycetota; class Acidimicrobiia; order Acidimicrobiales; family Ilumatobacteraceae; genus JABSQH01. The sequence goes on along the minus strand of JBCBSO010000086.1, from coordinate 6,609 downwards.
ATGTATTCACGGAGCGCCAATGCCGACGCGCCGCGCCGTAGCTCGACCCACGCCTTGCCAATCCGCCATGCCCGGTCCCGGTCGGCGGCGTCGGTCAGATCGACGCGGTGTTGGACGCTCGCAGTTCCGCTCATTGCTCGTTTGTACGCTAGCGACCGATGACCGGCACCGACGGTGTGGAGCTTGCCGCGGGCGACGGCCTGACGAGCGCCGAGGTCGCTGAACGCATCGCCCGTGGGGCGGTGAACCGGGTCGACGATCGCAGCTCGCGCCCGCTCTCGGAGATCATCCGGAGCAATGTGCTGACGCGGTTCAACGCGATCATCGCGGCGTTGGCGGTGGTGGTGCTGATCGTCGGTGAGGCACGCGACGTGCTGTTTGCGTTCGTGATGATCTCCAACGCGGTGATCGGAACCGTGCAAGAGCTGCGCTCCAAAGCCACGCTTGATCGGTTGTCGCTTGTGGCTGCGCCGCAATTGACCGTGCGGCGCGATGGATCGACCACCACGGTGGGCCCGGACGACGTGGTGATCGACGACATCATCGTGATCGGGCCGGGCGACCAGATCGTCGTCGACGGTGTCGTGGTCGACGACGACGAACTGACCATCGACGAGTCGTTGCTCACCGGCGAGGCCGACCCGGTGGCCAAGGACCTCGGCGATGGCGTGCTGTCGGGGAGCTTCGTGGTCGCTGGCGGGGGAGCGATGCGCGCCACGGCGGTCGGCGACGATGCCTACGCCGCCAAGTTGGCCCGCGACGCCCGAGCCTTTCGTCGCCCACGCACCGAGCTCGAGCGGGGCATCGACGGCATCTTGCGGGTGATCACCTGGTTGCTGGTGCCCGCGGGCCTGTTCCTGTTTCTCGGCCAGCGGTACGGGGAAGGTGACACGTTGCGCGAGTCGCTGCTCGGCACGGCGACCGGGCTGGTGGCACTCGTGCCCCAGGGCCTGGTGTTGCTGCTGAGCATGGCCCAGGCGGTCGCCGTGATTCGCCTCGGTCGAGCCGGGGTGTTGGTGCAACGGCTCGAAGCGGTGGAGACGCTCGCCCGCGTCACGCTGTTGGCCACCGACAAGACCGGCACCTTGACCACTGGCGCGGTGCGCCTCGATCATGTGGTGGCCCTCGACGAACAGTCGCCCGTCGACGACGCGCTCGGTGCACTGGCGGCCGCCGACGAGCACCCCGACGCGACGATCTCGGCGATCGCCGTTGCGTACCCCGAGGGCCCGGGTTGGACGGTCGCGGCGCGCGTGCCGTTCTCGTCGCGCTACAAGTTCAGCGCGATCGGCACGCCGGGCGGGCCAGCTGCTGCGTGGTATCTCGGTGCGCCCGAGGTGCTGTTGCCGGCCGCCGACCCTTCGCTCGCCGAAGCGCAGGCGGCGGCCGAGGCGGGCATGCGGGTACTCGTCGCCGCCCGCGCCGACGAGCTCGCCGCGCCGGGAGTGCTCCCCGCAGGGCTCATGCCGATTGCTCTCGTGGTGTGCGCCGACGAGATCCGTCCTGACGCGCGCGACACCGTGGAGTACTTCACTGCCGAGCACGTGGCGGTCAAAGTGATCTCGGGCGACAACCCACGCACCGTGGCCGCCATCGCCGCCCGTTCCGGTGTGCCGAACGCCGACCGCTGGATCGACGGACGCGACTTGCCGGCGGTGCACATCGACGACCCCGACCCCGCCCACGCGGTAGCCGCTGGCGATCCCGACGCAGATGGTGCCGTCGACGGGACGGATGCACGCGACGACGATGCGCTCGTCGAGCAGATCGCCGAGCATGCGGTGTTCGGCCGGGTGACGCCCGAGGTGAAGCGGGCGTTCGTCCGCTCGTCGCAACGACATGGTGAGGTCGTTGCCATGACCGGCGACGGGGTGAACGACACGCTGGCACTGAAGGATGCCGACCTCGGGATCGCGATGGGCGCCGGCACGTCGGCAGCGAAGTCGGTGGCCGAGCTGGTCCTGCTCGACAACAAGTTCGCCACATTGCCGGGGGTGGTTGCCGAGGGCCGCCGGGTGATCGCCAACATCAACCGCGTCGCCCGACTGTTCGTGACCAAGACGGTGTGGGCGGCGACCTTCGCCGTGATCGTCGGGATCGCCACGACCTCGTATCCGATCTTGCCCCGCCAGCTCACGGTGGTCGACGCGATCACGATTGGGATCCCCGGGTTCATCTTGAGCTTCGAGCCCAGCCACGAACCAGCGCGTTCGGGGTTCATCCGCAGGGTGTTGCGATTCTGTGTGCCGGTCGGCCTTGTGGTCGGCATCGTCACGATGGCCGGGTTCGCCGCAGTGCGCTCATCGTGGATCGATGCCGACCGCGATGCGGCCCAGAGCGCAGCCACCTTGTTGTTGACGATCCTCGGTCTGGTGGCGTTGGAGGAGCTGATCCAACCGCTCGACCGGTACCGCACCCTGTTGCTCGCCGGACTGGTGGTGATGACCGTCGGGGCGTTCACGATTGGGCCGATCGCCGAGTTCTTCTTGCTGGAGATCCCCAGCCTCGAGGTGGGTGCGGTGATCGCCGTCGCCGCTGCCGTCGGCGCAGCGGGCATCGTCGTCGGAGCCCGCGCCGCCGGCGGGCTCTTCGACCGCTTCGACCGTCAGCTGGGCCGCCTCACCCAGCGCCGCCTCGACTGACGCGATCGTCCCAGATCGCCCGTGTGACAGATGGGGGTCAGACCCCTCGTGTCACACCGTGCCGGGTCGTTGGTGTGACAGATGGGGTCTGACCCCTCGTGTCACACCACGGCTACATCGGCTTGGGAGCGAAGAGCGAGCCGGACTCGGCCCAGCCGTCTTCGTCGGCGACGATCAACAACTCGTCTCCAGCGTGCAGCACGGTGCCGCCCTCCGGCATGAACGAGCCACCGTCGCGACGAACCAACACGATCAACACACCAGCGGGCAGCCCCAAACTGACGAGTGAGGAATCGGCGGCCGCGCAGTCTGCGCCGAGGCGCACCTCGTGGAGGTCGGGCCCCTCGACGCCGGCGATCGCGGCATCGAACGTGGTGGTCGACGACGCCGGCTCGACCGCGGCGATTCTGAGTCGGCGGGCCACCCACGGGATCGTGGTGCCCTTCAACAGCACCGAGGTCAACACAACGAAGAACACCACGTTGAACACGACGTCGGCGCCGACGATGCCTTCGGTGACGGGGAACGTGGCGAGGATGATCGGGGTGGCGCCGCGCAGTCCGACCCACGACACGAAGGTCATCTCGCGCCACGAGTAGCGGAACGGCAACAGCGAGGCGAAGACCGCAATCGGTCGGGCGACGAAGATCAACAGGAGGGCGACCACGATCGCCTCGCCCGCCACCGACGGGAGGTCGCTCGGAAACACGAGCAATCCGAGCACCACGAACATCGAGATCTGAAACAGCCAGGCCAACGAGTCGTGGAAGCGCAGCAGCGATCGTCGGTGGAGAAAGTTCGTGTCGGCGAGCGTGACGCCGGCGACGTACGTGGCCAGGAAGCCGCTCCCGCCGACGAAGGTGAGGCCTTCGTAGAGCAACAGCACAAAGGCGAACGTGAGCACCGGGTACAACCCGTCGAAGTCGAGACGCAGCCGGTTGATCACCACGACGAGCCCGCGGGCGGCGAGGTACCCGCCGACTGCGCCGAGCCCCATCTGCACGATGAACGAACCACCGAGCAGGAACGGGTTCGGGTCGTCGCTGGTGAGCAACGTGATGATGCCGACGGTCAGAAACACCGCCATCGGATCGTTGCTACCGGACTCGAGCTCGAGCAGCGATCTGACCCGTCGCGGTAGCGGGACACCGCGTGACCCGAGGATGGAGAACACCGCGGCCGCATCCGTCGAGGCGATCACGGCGCCGAGGAGCATCGCTTCGCCGAGGTCGAGCGGGAGGATCAACGTCGCCAAGCCGCCGAGCGTGAGGGCGCTGATCAATACGCCGACGCTGGCCAGGGTGAGGCCGGGCGCGAGCACCGGTCGGATCTCTTTGAACTTCGTGTCGAGGCCGCCACTGAAGAGGATGAACGCGAGTGCCACGGTGCCGAACTCGGCGGCCAAATCGAAGTCGTCGAAGGCGATGTCGAACACACCCTCGGAGCCGGCGAGCATGCCCAGCCCAAGGAACAGCAATAGTCCCGGCACACCGAGCTTCGCTGAGGTCTTCGACAGCAGGACCCCGCCGGCCAGCAGGAGCGCCGCCGCAAGGATCAGGGGATCGCCATCCACGTCGCGGACATGCTCGCACACTCCCCGAAATCCAGGGGATTTCGTGCGCCACACGCCGGATTCCGCGCACAGAACGGTTGCGTTCCGACGTTTGGTGATCTATGTTAGCGATCACTTACCAAGATTGCTGACCGAGATGTGAACGGCAGGAGGTGCCGCAGCGATGTCAATGGACGCAGTGGCCCATGCCGTGGCCGAGCCGAACCGCCGAGCGATCTTGCGCGTCGTGCGCGACGGCGAGCGATCCGTCGGTGAGATCGCCGCCGAGTTCGACATCACTCGACCCGCAGTGAGCCAACACCTGCGAGTGCTGCACGACGCCGACCTCGTCACCGTGCGCGCCGTCGGCAATCGCCGGCTCTATCGCGCCCGACCCGAGGGGCTGGCTGAACTCCGTCGCTGGATGGAGGAGTTCTGGCGGGCCTCGTTGGCCACCTTGAAGGTCGAGGTCGAACGCGACCTCGGCACGAATCTCACCGACCAGTCCGCAGAACGATCGACCACCAGCGAACGGAGCGAACAATGACCACCGACACCAACAGAATCGAGGCGGGGAACAGCGCGCTCGTACTTACCGAGCGCATCCACGCCACGCCCGATCAGATCTTTGACTACCTCGTCGATCGCGACAAGTTGCTGCGCTGGATGGGGACCGACGCAACGATCGACCCCACGCCGGGCGGCGTCTTCAACGTGAACATCAACGGCCGTGACGTGGCATCGGGCGCGTATGTCGAGGTCGATCGTCCGAGCAAGGTGGTGTTCACCTGGGGCTGGGAGGGCAGTGCCGATGTGCCCCCTGGGTCGTCGACCGTCGAGATCGCGTTGCGCGCCGACGGTGCCGACACGATCGTCGAGTTGACCCACGCCGGATTGCCCGGCGGCCAAGGCGATCCGCATCGCGATGGTTGGACCCACTATCTCGCCCGTCTCGTGGTCGCCGGCGCAGGAGGCGACCCGGGACACGACAGCTACCGCGACTGAGCGATCGCCTCATCGCGATCAACCCTTCACGCGCCCGAAATCACGCACCCGCAATTCACACACCAGCCACCAGGAGAGCACCAATGGACGCCATGACCGCCTTCGAGGAAACCGACCAACTGTTGCGCACGCTGATCGCCGGACTCACCCCCGACGACCGGGAGAAGCCGACGCCGTGCGCCGAGTGGAACGTGCACGACCTCATCGGTCACATGTGCTCGGGAGGGCACATGATCGCCGGTGGTTTGGAGGGTGCCGCCCCACCCGACCCAGTGCCCGACTTCCTCGCCGATGGCCCAGCCGCTGGATGGGAGTCGACAGCCGCGCACATGCGCGCCGCGGCAACGCCCGAACGAATGCAGGCGCTGCATCAGATGCCGTTCGGTGAGGTGCCGGGCGAGATGGCGATGTCGGTGATCGTCGCCGACCAGGCCACCCACGCATGGGACCTGGCGGTCGCCACCGGGCAAGCGGCCCGCCCGAGTGACGAGTTGGCCGCGTTCTCGCTTGAGGTGTGGGCGCAGCTCGCGCCGCCAGAGGGACGTGAGCCCGGCAGTGCGTTTGCCGCGGCGATTGGTGTTCCCGATGGCGCTTCCGCGGTCGACCGGCTCGCCGGGTACACCGGCCGCCAGCCGTAGCGGCAGATATCCACGCCGGGTCGCCGGGCCGGTCACGCGAGACTCGTGACGATGCCCGACGATCTCTATGGCGCCCACGTCGCTGCCGCCTACGACAGCTCGGAGAGCGACGAGTTCCAGCCCGACGTCATCTCGACCACCGTTGACGTTCTCGCCGAGTACGCCGGCGACGGGCGAGCGCTCGAGTTCGCCATCGGTACCGGGCGGATCGGTCTGCCGCTGAGCATGCGCGGCATCGATGTGGCAGGCATCGAACTGTCGCCAGCGATGATCGAACAGCTACGCGCGAAGTCGGGCGGAGCGGCGATCGACGTGACGATCGGCGACATGGCGACCACCCGCGTCGATGGCTCGTTCTCCCTCGTGTACCTCGTGTTCAACACAATCACGAACCTGCTCAGCCAAGACGAACAGGTCGCGTGTTTTCAGAATGCGGCGGACCATCTCGAGCCGGGCGGCCACTTCGTGATCGAGGTGTTCGTCCCCGCGCTCCAGCGGTTGCCGCTGGGCGAGACACTGGTTGCCTTCGACGCCTCCGATGGCCACGGTGGGATCGACCGCTACGACGTCGTCAATCAAAACCTGGTGTCGCGTCACTACTTCGCGGGCGACGGCGCGGTGCTTCGGCTCGACAGCCCGCACCGCTACGCCTTTCCCGCCGAGTTCGACCTGATGGCCAAGATGGCAGGACTGTCGCTGGTGCACCGGTGGGCCGACTGGCAACGCGGCCCGTTCACTGCGACAAGTGCGTCGCACGTATCGGTGTGGACCA
>JBCBSO010000085.1:0-10433 GCA_039819205.1 Actinomycetota bacterium | reverse complement strand
ACCGACTCCATGCAGCGCGGTGTAGGCCACGGGAACACCGTCCACATCCGGGCACAGGCGCACCGAGGGGACCCAATCGACGTAGGCATCGGTCCAAGTGGTGTCGAGCCGCACCACCTTCGGGTCATCGGCTGGGGCGAGCGCCACCGTGAGCGGGTCGATCGCCTCGATCCGGTCAGAGATCTCGGCGTCGGTCGGCGACACGATCTGTGAGCCGGTCGGCAGGTACACCTTGTATCCGTTGTCGGCTGGCGGATTGTGCGAGGCGGTCACCACGATGCCGGCCGCCGCTTCCAACCCGGTAATCGACCACGCCAGCACCGGCGTCGGCGTCAGTCCGGGATGCAGCATCGTGCGGATCCCCAGCGCCGCAAGGACGCGGGCGGAGTCGTCGGCGAACGCATCGCTCTTGCGCCGCGCATCGTGGCCGATCACCACGCCGCGCTCGCGCACTCGGGGGATCGCGCCGGCTGCTTCTTGATCGAGCAGCCAACGGCCCAGCCCGGCCGCGGCGTGCCGCACCACGAGACGGTTCATGCGCATCGATCCGGCGGCGACCGCCGCACGCAATCCTGCGGTGCCGAATTGCAGCCGACCAGCGAAGCGCGCCCGCAACTCATCGGCAGCGCCCGCCTCGGCGGCGGCGATCAGCTCGTCGAGTTCGGTGGCGATGTCGTCGTCGGGCTCGGCGGCGCGCCAGGCACGCGCCGTTGACAACAGCGAGTCGAGCGATTCCTCCGACGCAACGTCAGCCATGTGGCTTGAGCGTACGCAGCTCGACGAGCGGGCGCGGCCCGACGTGGCTGATCACCTCGGCCGCGGCGATCGACCCCAGCTGGCCACAGTCCGCCAGACCGGCGCCGATCGTAAGGCCGTGCAAGAACCCAGCGGCGAAGAGGTCACCGGCGCCGGTGGTGTCGATGACCTCATCGACGTCGATGGCCGGCACCTCGAGTACTTCGTCCGGGGTGACGATCACGCACCCGTCGGCGCCCACGGTGATCGCCGCAAGGTCGCACTCGGCGCGCACCGCGGCGATTGCATCGTCGAGCGACTCGGTGAGATATAGCGAGCGCAGCTCGTCGGCATTGCCGAACAACAGGTCGACCTCGTCGGCGACGAGGGCCCTGAAGTCGTTGCGGTGACGATCGACGCAGAACGAGTCCGACAACGTGAGCGACACCAGCCGATCGTGATGGTGGGCCACCTCGGCGGCGCGCCGAAACGCCGCTTTGGCGTCGTCGCGGTCGTATAGGTAACCCTCCATGTACAGCACCGCCGAGTCGGCGATCACCGCTTCGTCGAGATCACTGGGCTGCAGGAAGCTCGACACGCCGAGGTAGGTGTTCATCGTGCGCTCCGCGTCGGGCGTCACCACAATGACGCACCGCCCGGTCGGGATCTGCGGATACTCATCGCGCACCGCAGACGGACGGGCGAAACCAACGCCAACGGCGCGCATGTCGTGGCCAAACACGTCGCCGAGCTCATCCTGGTTGACCTTGCCGATGTACGCCGCGCGACCGCCAAAGCTGGCGATGCCGCATGCCGTGTTCGCCGCCGAGCCACCACTCATCTCGACGGCACCATCGAGCGCCTCGTACAGCGAGCTGGCGCGCTCGAGATCGACCAGCGTCATCGATCCCTTGGTGAGGTCGTGTTGCGCGATGAACTCTTCTGGGGCCGTCGCCAACACGTCGACGAGCGCGTTGCCGATGCCGACGACGTCGTAGCGGGCGGACGGACGCGCGAGCGGTGGCGAGTCGGACACGAGGGCGCACGCTAGCGCCGGTACGATCGCTCCCGATGGCGTTGACGTTTGCTCCCGAGGACCTTGATCCGTATCGCCTGCCGACGTGGGCCCGTCCGGTGCGCTACGACGTGCGGTTACGACCGTCGCTCGACGACTCCACATTCCTCGGTTCGGTGAGCATTCAGCTCGATCTCGATGCGCCCGCCGAGGCGCTGGTGCTCAACGCCGCCGAGCTCGACATCATCAGTTGTTCGATCGACAGCGACGATGCCCGGTGGGAGCTCGACGAGGCCAACGAACGACTGCTTGTGTTCCCGACCGAACCGTTGACCCGCGAGCGGGTTCGACTGCGAATCGAGTTCAGCGGCGTCCTCAACGACCAATTGCGCGGCTTCTACCGCAGCACGTATCGCGACGACGACGGGGTCGAGCACGTCATCGCGACGACACAAATGCAGTCGACCGACTGCCGCCGGGCCTTCCCCTGCTGGGACGAGCCGGAGTACAAAGCGGTGTTCGGCATCACCCTCGACGTGGCCGATGGGCTGACCGCCATCTCCAACGGACCCGAAGTTGAACGAACCAGCGCCGAGGGACGCACCGTGATCCGCTTCGCTGACACGATGGTGATGAGCAGCTATCTCGTCGCCTTCGTGGTCGGTGAACTCGAGATGACCGACACGGTCGACGTCGACGGCATCCCGCTGCGCGTGGTCCACGTGCCCGGCAAGGGTCACCTGACCGAGTTGGGTCTCGATGTGGGCGCCTTCAGCCTGCGCTTCTTCCAGGACTACTACGGCATCGCCTACCCGAGCGACAAGGTCGACCTCGTCGCGCTCCCCGACTTCGCCGCCGGCGCCATGGAGAACCTTGGGTGCATCACGTTCCGCGAGAGCTTGCTGCTCGTCGACCCGGAGCGCAGTACCCAGAACGAGCAGCAGTTGGTGGCCGACGTGGTCGCCCACGAACTGGCCCACATGTGGTTTGGCGATCTGGTCACGATGCGCTGGTGGAACGGGATTTGGCTCAACGAGGCGTTCGCCACCTTCATGGAGATCGCGGCCTGCGCCGCATACCGGCCCGACTGGGAGCGGTGGACGAGCTTCGGGCTCGAACGCAGCGTGGCGTACAACACCGACTCGCTGGCGTCGACACGATCGGTGGAGTACGAGGTGCGGTCGCCGCAGGACTGTGAGGGCATGTTCGACGTGCTCACGTACCAAAAGGGCGCGGCCCTGGTGCGCATGCTCGAGCAGTACCTCGGCGAGCAGCGCTTCCGCGAGGGTGTCAGCCACTACTTGCGTGCTCACAGCTACGCGAACACCGAAACCAACGACCTGTGGGACGCGATCGAGGCAACATCGGGTGACCCGGTCCGACGAATCATGGACTCGTGGATCTGGCAGCCCGGTTATCCGCTCGTGTCGGCCTCGCTGTCGAACGACGGTTCCACGCTCGTGTTGGAGCAGCATCGATTTCGCTTCGACACCGATGACGACGGAGCGAACGACCCCACGTGGGTGATCCCGACCAAACTGCGCATCGGCGACGACACGACCACGTTGTTGCTCGACGGACGCCGAACCGAGGTCCCGGTCACGGCACCCGGCGCGCCGATCGTGGTCAACGCCGGCGGCGATGGGTTCTTCCGCGTGGCCTACGACGCCGAGCTGCGTCGCCGTTTCACCGCGGACGTCCTCGCCACCACCAGCACGCTCGAGCGGTTCAACCTTGTCGACGATGCGTGGGCGGCGACGATCGCCGGCCGGATGACGGCCGTCGACATGCTCGAGTGGCTCGGTGCCTTCAGCGACGAAACCGAATTCGCCGTGTGGCAAGCGACCGTCGGCGCGCTGCGCGGCCTGGCGCGCCTCGTCGACGGCGATGCCCTCGATGCACTGCGTGCACGCATTCGCTCGATGATCGGACCGACGCTCACCTCCCTCGGCGAACCCGCAGCCGGCGAACCAGACCTCACCGGCAAGCTGCGCGGCCTGCTGACATCCACCATGGGGGTACTCGGTGGCGACGAGACCACCATCGAACGGTGCCGATCGCTGTTTGCCGCAGCCGCCGAGAACCCCGATGTGGTCGACCCCGAACTGCTCTCGGCAGCAACCGTCGTGGTCGCCGCGACCGGCGACCCCGATACGTACGACACCATGCTCGACGGCTTCCGACACGGTGCCACACCCCAAGCACAGCTGCGCCACCTGTACGCACTGGCCGAGTTCGACGACGCCGACCTCGTGCGCCGCACCTGCGACCTCGCCTTCAGCGACGAAGTGAAGTCGCAGAACGCGCCGTTTCTCATCCGCATGGTCATCGCCAACCGCGAGCATGGTGAGCTGGCATGGGGCATCGTCCGCGAGCGATGGGCCGACGCCAACTCCCGCTTTCCCAAGAACACCATTGTGCGGATGATCGAGTCGGTGGCGTTGCTCACCTCGCCAGAAGCGGTGCACGACGTGCAGTCGTTCTTCGCCGAGCACCCGATCGAGCAGTCGATCAACACGCAAAATCAGATCCTCGAGCGGCAACACGTGAATGCGGCGCTGCGCACGCGCGACGGCGACTCGCTGGCGGCTGCGGTCACGAGCGACTGAACGATCGCGACGACGTCAGAATCCGCGCGATCTCGTCATCCGGAGCGCGACACCGCTCCGTAGATGTTCTCGACCGGGGATGGTCCGCGGTCGACAACGTCGAAAGGACGAACCCGATGAAGAAGCTCCTCGTCGCAGCCGCCGCCGCGGCCGCTGCGTTGCTCACCGTGCCTGCAGGCGCAGCGAGCGCCCAAGACGACGTCAGCGTGATGCTGCTGCACGGCATCCCCGACGTGCCCGTTGACGTCTACGTCGCCGGCGCCGAGGTGATCCCCGACTTCCAGCCGGGCGACATGCAAGACATCAGCGCCTTTGGTGGCCAGACGCTCACCGACGTGGCCGTGGTGCCCGCCGGCGGCGATGTTGCCGACGCCGTGATCGAGGTTCCCGAGCTGGCCGTCCCGGCCTCGGGTAACTGGACCGTGATCGCCCATCTCGACGCCGACGGCAACCCGACCATCACCCCGTACGAGAACGACACCAGCGCCGCAGGCGTTGATCAGGGCCGCCTGATCGTCCGCCACGACGCCGCTGCTCCTGCAGTGGACATCCTCGTTGGCGGCGACGCGGTGATCAGCAACCTGGCGAACCCGGAAGAGGCGGCGCTCGACCTGCCCGCCGGCGAGATCGCTGGTGCACAGATTGCGCCCGCTGGCGGCGACCCGATCGCCGACGTGCCGACGGTGACACTTGCGGCCGGAACCGGCCTGGTGGTGTACGCCGTCGGCTCACTCGACGGTGGGACCTTCACCTTCTATACCCAGGAGTACCCGCTCGCCGAGGTGACCGCCGTGCCCGCGCCGGCCGGCGCCGAAGACGAGGGTGGCGACGGCACCCCGCAGCCGACCGCTGTGAACACCGGTGGTGCGCTCGAGTCGTCGAGCAACTCCCTGGTGCTCTTTGCCGCCGCCGCTGGCATGTTCCTGCTGGCCGGCGGTGCGGTGGCCCTGCGCCGTCGCAGCGTGGAGAGCTGAACACCGGAACACCGACCGATGACCGCCCCGGCCGCCGCTCCAGTTGACGATCCCACGCCGCGCCATCGGCGCTGGCTGGGTGTCGTCGCCGCTGGAGCGGCGCTCGCCGGGGCGGCACTGGTCGTGGTGGGGATTCAGGGAGCCAGCGGCTCCGACGACGGGGTCGTGCTCAACGTTCCCGACATTGTCGCCGCTGCACCGCCCACCACCGTTCCGCCGCTCGATGTTCCCGCCGAGCGGTCCGCAGCCAATGGTGGGCCCGCTCCCGCCATTGGTCGCTCGTCCCCCTCGGTGGACCCTCCCGTCGCCGAGGGGGACAACACCAACGGCGCCGCGACGGCCGGCAATCCCGACCCGAACGGCGAGTCCGCCGTCGCGCCCGGCTCGCCGCTGGCCGCACAACTCGGTGAGCGATTCTCAGCGATCCCCGCTGACGTCGAACCACGACCCCGTCCAGTGGGTGTCGAAATCAACACGATCGATGTCACCCCCTTCCCGGTGCTCGACATCGGCTTGGAACCAGACGGCCAGATGGAGATTCCCGACGAGACCGAGATCGGGTGGTATCGCTACGGCGCCACCGCGGGCCGCCCCGGGGCAACCGTGCTCGCCGCCCATGTGTCGTGGAACGGCACCACCGGTCCGTTCGCCCAGCTGGGCGCTGTCGAGCCAGGCGATCGCATTGCGGTCACCCTCGACGATGGCACCACCCGGCACTACGAGGTGACCGAGCGGGCCACCTACGGGAAGCTGGAGCTGCCCCGCGAACGGTTGTGGCGCAACACCGGCGACGAAGAGCTCGTGCTGATCACCTGCGGGGGCGACTTCAACCCCGATCTCCGGCGCTACCGCGAGAACATCGTCGTCTACGCTGCCCCGGTTGCCTGACGCGCCCGATCAGCGCTTGCGCAGCCACCACACCTGCTCGGCTGGAAACCGCTTGGCCCACTCCGCTGGCGTCCAGAACTGCACACCCGCTGCGTCGGCCGGCGCTTGCAACTCGCGGTAGTCGAGCACGTCGAAACCCACTCGGCGGAACAGTGCCAGCCACTCGGCGATCGTGCGGTTGAACTCGATGCCTCCGGGCTCCTCCTCGGCGTGCGTCCAATCGATGGCATCGAGTCCGAAGTAGGTCCGTTCGAGGGTGGAGCCGACCGGTTGGGCGCCGGCGACGTCGGAGCAGATGATCGCCAGCGGATGGTTGCCGAGGAAGGCCAGCTCGCCGCCAGGTCGGAGCAGGCGGTGCGCCTCGGGAATCCACACGTCGGGATCGCACCAGATCGCTGCGCCGTACTCGCTGACTGCGAAGTCGAACGACTCGTCGGGCTGGTCGATGGTCTCGGCGTTGCCGTGCACCCACTCGATGTCGGTGACCCCGTGCTCGGTAGCGAGTTGGCGGGCCGTGGCCAGTTGTGCTTCGGAGTTGTCGATGGCGTATTGGCGCACCGCACCGCGGCGATGGGCCCACGCCGACACGTATCCGGTGCCGCAGCCGAGTTCGATCACTCGGCGCCCGGTGAGATCGGCAGGCAACAACGACACCTCATGGTCAGGGAGCTGCCAAATGCCCCATCTCGGCTCATGCTCCCAGGCCTGCCGGCCGCCCTCGGCCCACTTCGGTGCCTCGGCGTCCCAGTACCGGCGGTTCTCGACGACGTGACCCGGAAGGTCGTCCACCGGGCCCACGGTACCGCGGTGGCAGTAGCGTGCTTCGCCATGACCGTCACCGTCAACGTGGACAACTTCGTGCGTGCCGAGACCGCCCGCATGTTCGATGGCCAGCTTGCGCTGATTGGCGGCGTGAACTCGTGGGGTCACGCCCGACGGCCGCAAGGCGCCGCGAAGCAGAGCGTGATCCGCATGAATCGCGACACTCTGTACAGCATCGCCATCGTCGACCTCAGCGCCGGGGCCGCACTGACCATTCCCGACAGCGGCGATCGATACATGTCGGTCCAAGTGGTCAACGAGGACCACTACACCAATCGGATCTTCAGCGAGCCCGGCACCGTTGAGCTGACCGTCGAGGAGTTCGACACCGAGTACGTCGCGTTGATCGGGCGAACCTTCGTCGACCCTGACAGCACCGACGACATCGCCGCCGTTCACGCCCTCCAGGACGCGCTCGAGCTCTCCGCCGCTGCGGCTCGCCCGTTCACGCATCCCGACTACGACGCGGAAGCGGGCAAGCGAACAGCACGCCACCTCAACGCACTCGCCGGCGGCCTCGGCAACGCTGTTGCCATGTTCGGCAGCAAGACAGACGTCGATCCGGTCCACCACCTCATCGGCACGGCGATGGGGTGGGGCGGCCTGCCCGAGCACGAGGCGTTCTACATCAGCGACTCCGAGCGACGCCCGACGGCCGATCACACCATGACGCTGCGCGATGTCCCCGCCGATGCGTTCTGGTCGGTGACCGTCTACAACCGCGACGGGTTCCTGGAGGCCAACGAGCACGACCGCTACAGCCTCAACAGCGTGACGGCGACGCCGGCTGACGACGGTTCGGTCACCGTGCTGTTCTCAGCGAGTGTGCTGAACGAGCCGAACTGGCTGCCGATCACCGACGGCTGGAACTACACGATGCGTCTGTACCAGCCGCGTCCAACGGTGCTCGACGGCTCGTGGACTGCGCCGGTGCCCGAGCCGGCGTAACGGAGTGGAGCTAAGGAGAATCGAACTCCTGACCTCGACAGTGCGATTGTCGCGCTCTACCAACTGAGCTATAGCCCCGTACGGCCGGAGAAGTGTAGCGCTCGCTCGCTGGGTTCATCCGCCGCAATCGGCGCGCAACGAACCGACGATCAGCTCAGCGCTGCTCGAGCCAGCCGTCGTGCCAGCCCGACTGCTCACGCTGGCGAATCTGGGCGAGCAGATACACATAGCCACACAACGCCAGGAACGACAACGCGAACACGTACAGCAGCACCGTCGACGACGTGGTAGCAGCGAGGAACAGCGAGCACGCAGTGGTGATGACCAACAGGAACAGCACGTTGGTGCGACGGCGCCGGGAATCGTTGCGCGGCTCGGGGGCCGAGCGCGAGCGCTGCATCTGCGTGGTGCGGTGGTCCCAATGATGGTCGGCAGTGCCAGCGCCGTGGGTTCGGAACCCGTTGCTGTCGCCGCCGGTGCGGTGCCGTGGGGTCGACGGGCGTGCCCCGGTCGGGCGCGCCGGCGGCGTCGCTGAGCGCAACGACGCCTGGCGGTGATGGGGTGCGCCGTCGTGGGTCCGCTGGCTCCGCCCGCTGCGGTTGCCCGCACGGCCAGTGGCGCGACCAGCGGGCGCCAAGGGTCGACCGATGGGACGGATCGCGCCACGTGGCGGCGTAGACGTGCTCTGCAGCGTCTTCAGCTGCCGACGAAAGTCGGTGACCGACGAGTTGGGCCGGTTGTCCATTCGCGATCGCAACATCGGCGGGATGAGCACGGCGGCCCATGCAGCAGCGACGACGAGGAGAACGAGTTGAGCCATACGTGCGAAAAGATCGTGGTGCGTTAAGACGGTCGGTGGAGGTGACCAGAAGGGAACGGGCAAGTGACGCCCGGGTCGGTGTGTGACGATTCTACGACGATTGTGACAGAGCGGGCAACGACGGATGGGACAACTGTCACAGTAGTGACGTGGTCACGCTCCGCGGTGGATGCTCGCTGGCGTTGACGGTGGGGTTGGTGAGCGCGGCGAACGGCTCGAACGGCCGTTGAACCGACACGTCTAGTCGACGTGGTCGCGACGGAACGTACCGGAGCGACCGCCGGTCTTTTCCCACAGTGTGAGCTCGCCGATCACCATGCCACGGTCGGCCGACTTGCACATGTCGTACACCGTGAGGGCGGCGGTGCTGCAGGCGTGCAGCGCTTCCATCTCCACGCCAGTGCGATCGACGGTGTCGACATGTGCCTCGATGGCCACGAAGTCGTCACCGATCTCAAAGTTGATCGAGACGGCGCCCACCAGCAACGGGTGACACAGCGGGATCATGTCCGCCGTGCGCTTGGCCGCCTGAATGCCGGCCACCCGGGCGACAGCGAGCACATCGCCTTTCTTCACCTCGCGATTGGCGATCGCCGTGGTGGTCTCGGGCTGCATGAACACCTTGCATCGGGCCACGGCGCGCCGATGTGTTGGTTCCTTGGGTGTGACGTCGACCATCCGCGCACGGCCGAGCGGGTCGAGGTGGGTGAACGACAGATCACTCATGGGAGCCCAGACGCTAGTCGGCCGATCGGAGCGGTACCGTTCCGCCCATGTCCGAGGAGTTGCCGTACGACGCAATCGCCCACATCCGCACCGACGGCGTGCGGCTCATCGACATCCTCGTCGACTACGGGCTCACCGCCGACGTGCCCTCGTGCCCCGGCTGGACGCTCGGCGATCTCGGCTGGCACATCGGTCGGGTATGGGAGTTTTGGGGCACGGTGGTTGCCGACCGGATCACCGACGTCGAGCAGGTGAAACAGCTCGACCGCAACCCGGCCCGCCCCGCCGATGACGTGCTCATCGATTGGATCACTGCGGCACACACGGCGTTGTACTCGGCCCTCATCGACAGCCGCACCGGACGCCCGGTGTGGACGTGGGCCGGTGAGCACGACGTGGCCTGGGTGCGCCGTCGGATGACCCAAGAAACCGCCGTGCACCGGTGGGACGCGGCGAACACGGTCGGTCGGCCCTACACCATTCCCACTGCCGTCGCGGCCGACGGCATCGACGAGTTCCTCACCTGGCATGCACGTCTCGCCGATGGCGCCGACCCAGTTGGTGGCAGCGTGCACATCGACTGCACCGACACCAACGTCGACGTAGCCGAAGGAACCGACGACCGCTCGAAGGTCGACGGCGAGTGGCTGATCACCGCACTGGCCGCCGACGGCGCCACCTTCACCCGCGGGCGCGGCGCCGGCGATGTCTCCATCCGCGGCACGGCTGCCGACGTGCTGCTCTGGTTGTGGGGCCGCGACGCCGGTGCGCTGCAGTTCGTCGGCGACGAATCGATTGCGCAGCGGTTGCGCGAAGCGATCGACCGCTAAGCGGCCCCGCGACCGCTAGGCCGCGCCGACCAGCCGTCGGGCGGCGGCAACCACGACATCGACCGC
>JBCBSO010000084.1:0-10526 GCA_039819205.1 Actinomycetota bacterium | reverse complement strand
CACGAGCATGCCGTCGGCGTGATCGGCCTTGCCGGTGACGGCGGCAACCACCTCAGCCGTCGGCAGCCCGTCGTCGGCGAGCTCACGCAGGAGTCGGTACTCGCGGCGGACCAGATCGTCGGGCAGCTCCTTGACCACATAGGTCCGCTCGCCGAGCTCGACGGCGCGCACCACATGACGGTGCAGCCCGAGCACGCCATGCATCGTCGGCAGGTCCCAGTCGTCGAGGCGCACGCCGAACGGCAGCGTGGTGATCGCCGGATGCTCCGATGGGTTGGCGAGTTGCAGACGCATCGCCGACCAGTGTGCCCGATACGCCAGACCGCACTGTCCCGCCGGGCCGACCGTTCCGCTGTCGGTCCGTCGGTTCTGTTGTCGATATCCGGCGCGAGGCGCCTGGAATCCCCGGAATTTCGGTCGAGTGTCGAGATTGCTTCAAGTTCCTTGGGGCAGGTGCCGATACCACGATGTGGAACCCGACCAGGCGCGCCCGAGCGGGCCGGAGCTGCGGCCGATGGGCATCTGGCGCTACGTCGCCGCAGCGGCGCTGCTGGTGCTGATCGCGCTGGTCGCCCGACAGATCCAACGGTTCTCCGCCGGCGCGACCGGCAACGATGCGTTGACCTGGTCGACGCTGCTCGCCGCCGCGGCCACGGGCGCAGCCGTATTGGCGTGGACGTGGGCGGCCATTGGCAACGTGGCTCGCCTCATCGGGCCGACCAGTGCACAGCGGCCGCCCGATGCGTGGCGTGCCGTGGCGTTGTGGTTGCCATCGTTCGCTTTCCTCACCGTGGTCGGCGTGTTCCTCGTGTGGCTATCGGGCGTGGTCAACACGCCCGACGCACCCACCGGCTCGTCGGTGGTGCTCATCGTTGGCGCGTTGTGTCTCTTGGTCTCTGTGCCGCTCACCTATCTCCCGGTGGCGTACGTTGCCGACGCGGTGCGCCGAGTCGGCGGACGGTCCGCTGATGTCGTCAAGTGGATGTGGGTGCCGGTGGTGCTCGCCGTCGTTGTTGCTGCCGGCACGATCGCCGTGCGGGCGACCGACAGCGTCGACGCGGTGGACGCCGACATCCCGCTGCGGCCGGTGGGGCTGGTCGTGTTTCTGCCGAGTCTTGTGGTGCTGCTGATCGTGTGGCGCGCCGGCGGGCGTGCCGAGGAGGCAATCGTCGGCGCCGCGCAACGCCGTGGATTCAGGGTGCCGTGGGCGCACCACACCGTTGCCGCCGCCGCGCCCGTCGATCCGCAATCGCTGAGCATCCCGCTCGACGCGCGCACGACCGCCACCGGGAGCGGTGGCGCGCCATCGTCGCTGATGTCGTCGACATCGCGGATCCGTCAGCTGCCCGGATCGGAGTGGATGCGCTTCGGCATCGTGGTGTCACTGGCAGGTTTCGCACTGCTCGGCCTCGTCGGCGCAGTGGTGATGTTCATGTTCTGGCAGGAGACGGTCGACGGCCGCTTGCTACCCGCGCAGCGGGAACGGGCAATCGATGCGCTCGACACCCTGTACATCGGCGAGCGGGCGATGTTGGTCGCAGCGACGGCCATGGTGGCGTTGTGGAGTTTTGTCGCCGTGCTCAACATTCGCTGGGCCAGTGGCCAGCGCCGGAACCCGCTGATCGCTGCGTTGGCGTGGCCGGCGGCCTTCGTCGGCGTGTGGGTGATCGCCGAGCGCTTGGTGTCGGACCAGTCGTCGACGTCCAATACATCGCCAGTCGAGATGGTCGTGGGCTTCGCGCTGCAGGCCGTCGTGGTGTTCGTGCCGTTTGCCTTGCTCGAACGGAGCGCCGACGCAATCGCCGCGCCGCGCGGCTCGTTGCGCATCACCTACGTGTTGGTGGTGGTGCTGCTGGTGTACGCCCAGGGTTTGGCCCGTCTGTCGAGCGGTGTCGACGGGCTCGACGACGCGTCGTACGGGCGTGTCGCCGGATATCTCGCGGTCGGCTCGCTGCTGGCGCTGGCATCGACGTTGGCCGTCACCGACGCCTGTCGGGCGATGACCGCACCCGCGGCAGCGCTGGTTGAGCGACACAATCGGTTGGTCGACGAGCGCGAGCGCGCCGCCGCAGCTCCGACTCGGCAGCCGGTCACAGTGGCAACACCGGACGGCGCGCACGCGCTGCCGGCCCGACCGACGTCGGCCACTCCCGCTGGTGCAGGTCTTCCCGCTCCGTCGGCGCACACGGTGGTGGAGTCCTCCCAGTGAGCGAGACCGACGCCGTCCCTAACAGTGACGCCGACAGCGACGGCGCAGGGCCGACGTTGCCGGCCGGCGTTGCCGACGCGCCGGCGATCGCGGCCCGCCCGAGCGGTGCGCCGCTGCCGCCGCCGGCCGCTCCCGAGAACGCCCTCGACGATCCGTCGATCCCGCCACTGCCGCCGTTGCCCGCGGAGGGCGCAGCGCAGAAGGCTCCGCCCCCACCGTCGACGGGCGAGTTCGTACCACTGCGCAGCGACCCGCCGCCCGCTCTGTTTGCCACGTGGTGGCTGCGGTACATGCTGGCGCTCTCGTTGCTCGTGGCCATCGGCGCAACGCTGGCGGTCGAGTACGCAAGCGGTCCCGGTGGTCTGCTCGACGATCCGGTGGTCGTCGCCCCACACGCGTTGGCCGCGGTGTTGCTGATGGTGTGGAGCGTGCTCGCAATGGTCGACGTCGAACGCATTGCCCCGGCCCGTCGGTATCAGCGACGCGCTCGCGGGTCGGTGGTTGGGCTGTTGTGGTTGTTGGCGTTCGCCGCGCCTGTCGCTGCCGCCACGGTGATCGACCGCGTGCGCTCCCGGTTCGACCAACCGGGCGACGATGGATGGGCGCTGGTCGCGGCATGCGGTGCGGTGCTCGTCGCGTTCGTCGTCGTGTGGCTCCCGTTCCGGTACCTCGCACAGCACGGGCGCCGAGTCGGCGCGCCGGCGGCGATCCTCGTCGGATGGTTCTGGCTGTCGCTCGTGGCGCTCGTCGGATCCCTGGCGATCGTGGCGCTCGGGTTAGACGATGCGCTCGGCGATAACGGGTTCACCGCCACCGAACGGACGATCGAGCTCGGCGTGGCCTACGGCGTGCCGATGTTCGTGTTCACCCTCGCAACGTGGCGGGCGACGACCGTGATCGACGAGGTCGTCGATCTGCGCTGGCGTCGCTGGCGCGCCGAGTGGGACCAGACACTCGCCGACATGTCGGCCCAACCGCCGCCGCCGCCCGAACGCTGAGCTGTTACAGCGTCTTGGCCGCGTCCCAGAGGCGGTTGAGGGTGGCGAGATCGGCCGCCTTCAGATCAACGCCCTCCGCGGCCGCGAGTCGCTCGACATGCTCGAAGCGCGAGCGGAATGTGTCAGTCGCCCGACGCAGCGCCAACTCGGGGTCGATGCCCAGGTGACGTGCCACGTTGACGGTGGCGAACAGGAGGTCACCCAACTCGGCGTCGGATCGTTCCGCCCGAGCGTCGGGGTCGCCGATCGCCATCGCCTCTGCGAGTTCGTGCCGCTCTTCGTCGATCTTGGCGAAGGCGCCGCCCACCTCGGGCCAGTCGAAGCCGACCTTGCTGGCCTTCTTGCCCACCTTGGCGGCGTACGCCAGCGCGGGCATCGATCGTGCGATCCCATCGAACACCGACGTACGACCCTTCTCGGCGCGCTTGATGTCGTCCCAGTTCGACAACACGGTGGTCACATCACCGTCGACGTCGACCAGATCGCCGTCGGTGGGTGGGAACACATGGGGGTGACGACGGACCAACTTGTCGTGAATCCCATCGGCCACGTCCGCGATCGTGAATCGGCCCTCTTGTTCAGCGATCGTGGCATGAAACTCGATCTGGTAGAGCAGATCGCCGAGTTCCTCGATGAGGTGTTCATCGGTGGCGGGATCGGCCGGGTCGAGCGCCTGCAACGCATCGACGACCTCGTAGGTCTCTTCCAAGAGATACGGGATCAACGACGTGTGCGTCTGCTCGATGTCCCACGGGCACTCCTCGCGCAGGGTGCGGGCGAGTTGATGGAAGCGCACGTACGGCGCGCCGACCGGTGCGGCGAGTTCCGGGATCCACACGCTGGTGAGGTGATCGGCGTCGACCGCACGATCGAGGTCGTCCCAGCGGACCGTCGTCACCGCTTCGTCGGGCGTGCCCAGGCCCTGGAGGATCGTCGCCGTGAGGTTGTCGGGCGGGTCGTCGACACTGAGCTTGATGTCGGACAGCACCCAGTCCGCGTGCGTGTGGGCGACGAGCAGTGGGCCGCGCTCGCCGGCCGCGGCGGTGGCGAACTGGTGACCGTCGATCAGCCGTACGCCGGCTTCGACCGGATCGATGCCGATGCGAGCCCATGCGAGATCGAGAAACGACATCGCCGGGTGGACGTCGACGTGAACCGTCCCGCCATCGGCGGCCGCCTGGAGGAGACGCACGGTGCGTTCGAGTACCAGTGGCGATCCGGGCACCGCGTACAGCACTTCGGGTTCCTCTGCGGCCGCTTCGAGGAGGCGTTCGACGATCGTGGCGTACACGTCGTCGAAGGTGTCGGCTTGGTCGTAGACGTCGTCGAAGGGGATCGCTCCCCCGTGGTCGGTCACCACATGCGCCGTCGGGTGGACGACGGTGCGCACGAAGCGCGTCGGAATCCGCTCGATGAGTCGGCGGGTGTGGTTGGTGACGAACTCGTCGCCACCCGGTCCGAGACCGACCACGACGATGCGTCCGGTCATCGGCTACTGCAGGGCGACGACTGTCGCGACGTCGAGTGGTCCGAGCCCTTCCGGTGGCGGCACGAAGGTGCCATAGCGCGGGTCGACATAGACGTCGGCGGCCTCGGCGGTGGCGACGAAGTCGTCGATGCCGGTGGGCGATTGCAAGAAGACGCTGAGGTTCGACTCGATCTCGATGATCGCCTCTTGGGTGGCGGCCGGCGCGTTGACGAACGTCTCGACTGTCGCCAACTGGCCGCGGATCGCATCGGCCGCTTCGGTGGGAACTGCGGTCCCAGACTCCTCCAAGCTCGTCTTGGCGATCTCGCCATTCAGCCAGTACTGGATGGCGCCGCGGGCGCCGTCGGCGTTGCCCAGCGCGGCGACCGCATCAGGTCCGAGGAACACCGCCATGATGTCGCTGAGCTCGTCGGTCGACAGCGTTGCGTCGTCGAAGCGGGCGACGTTGTTCGAGTCGGTGAACGTCGTGCAGCTCGACACCACCGCCGCGACGGCGACAGCAAGCGCAGCGATCAGCGTGCGGGGAGTCACGGCGGGCACTCTAGACGTTGCCGGCCGTTACACCTCTCTGATCATTCGTCGTCGGCGGGTACGAGGTCACGCAGGAAGTTGGTGAGGTGTTCGCTCGGGTCGGCCGTGCGCGGCAGCGGTAGCACCAGCTGCTGCAGATCCTCTTTGTACTTGGCCGCCTTGGCGATCCGCCGCAAGCGCATCGTCTCGCTGAGCTTCAGCGTGAGCGGCGACAGCTTGGCGCTATTGCTGGAGATCTGGAGATCGCTGATTCCCAGCCGGTGACATTCGGCGCGCAGCGAGCCGACAGCGAGCAGCGCCTCGGCGGGCTCGGGCAACGGTCCGTAGCGGTCCTCCCACTCGACGCGGATGTCGTCGACCTCGGCCTGCGTGGTCACGCCGGCGAGGCGCCGGTACGCCTCCAGACGGAGCTCTTCTTTCTCCACGTAGTCGGCGGGCAGGTAGCTGTCGGAGGGCACATCGAGCTTCAGCTCTGCGGGCTGATTCGGCGGCGGTTCGCCCTTCATTTCGCTCACGGCCTCGGTCACCATCTGGCAGTAGAGGTCGTAGCCGACCGCGGCGATGTGGCCCGACTGCGACTCGCCGAGCAGGTTGCCGGCACCGCGGATTTCCAGGTCGCGCATGGCGATCTTGAACCCCGAACCGAGATCGGTGGTCTCACCGATGGTGCGCAACCGTTCGTAGGCCTCTTCGGTCAGCACCTTGTCGCGCGGGTGGAACAGGTAGGCATATGCTCGCTGCCCGGACCGACCGACGCGGCCGCGCAACTGGTGCATCTGCCCGAGCCCGAGCAGGTCGGAACGCTCGACCACGAGGGTGTTCACGGTGGGCATGTCGATGCCCGACTCGATGATCGTGGTGCACACGAGCACGTCGTACTCGCCGTCCCAGAAGTCCTGTACCACCTGTTCGAGCGTGCCCTCGTCCATCTGTCCGTGGGCCACGGCGATGCGCGCCTCGGGCACGAGCTGACGAAGGCGGGCCGCGGCGGTGTCGATCGAGCGCACCCGGTTGTGCACCCAGAACACCTGGCCTTCACGCAGCAGCTCGCGGCGGATCGACTCCACCGCGACCCGCTCGTCGTACTCGCCGACGTAGGTGAGGATCGGCTGGCGGTCGGCGGGTGGTGTCTGCAGCAGCGACAGGTCGCGGATGCCGACCAACGACATCTCGAGCGTGCGCGGGATCGGCGTGGCCGACAACGTGAGCACGTCGACGTTGGTCTTCAGCTTCTTCATCTTCTCTTTGTGCTGCACCCCGAAGCGTTGCTCTTCGTCGACGACGAGCAGCCCGAGATCCTTGAAGTGCACGTCGCTGCCGAGCAGCCGATGCGTGCCGATCACGCAGTCGACCTCGCCACGCTTCACCCCCTCGATCACCGCTTTCGCTTGGGCGGTGGTGAGGAAGCGGCTGAGTGTTTCCACGCGAATCGGGTACCCGGCGAACCGGTCGGCGAACGTGTTGCCGTGCTGGGTGGCGAGCAGTGTCGTTGGTGCGAGCACCGCGACTTGTTTGCCGTCTTGGATCGCTTTGAATGCGGCGCGCACGGCGACCTCGGTCTTGCCGAAGCCGACGTCACCGCACAGCAGGCGGTCCATTGGGTGGGCGAGCTCCATGTCGCCCTTGATGGCGTCGATCGCTGTTCGTTGATCGGGCGTCTCTACGAACGGGAACGCCGCCTCCATCTCGGCTTGCCATGGAGTGTCGAGGGCGAAGGCGTGTCCCTCGGCGTTGACCCGTTGCTGGTACAGCACCACGAGTTCCTGGGCGATCTCGCGCACCGCTGAACGGACGCGGCTCTTCGTCTTGGCGAAGTCCGACCCGCCGAGGCGGTGCAAGGTCGGCGCTTCGCCGCCCACGTATTGGCGGAGCGTGTCGATCTGGTCCGACGGCACGTACAGCTTGTCGCCGCCTTTGTACGACAGCAGGAGGTAGTCGCGCTCGACGCCGCCGATCGCTCGTTTGACCATGCCGTCGAACTGGCCGACGCCGTGCTGGTGATGCACGACGTAGCTCCCCGTCTTCAGGTCCTCGAATGTGCTCGCGGTGTCGGCCCGTTTGCGCGGTCGTGCCGTGCGATGCGCGCGGCGACGTCCGGTGAGGTCGCTCTCGGCGACGATGGCGATCTTGCCGTTGGGGATGGTGGCGCCGCGGTTGAGCGGAGCGGTGACGATCGCCGACCCGCTGCCGGCGTCGGGGCGGCGTGGCAGGTCGAGACCCTGGTCGAGCAGTAGCTGATGCAGCCGTTGGGCCGATCCGTCGCCATCGGCCGCGACGATCACCCGGTAGTCGTCGGCGAGGAGGTCGCGCATGCGATCGACGAGCCCGGTGCCGTCGGCGGCCACGGGCCCCCAGCCGCTCGCCTCGACGATGGGGGTATCGGGCGACTCTGGGGTGGAGTCGATCGACCAGAACGAGCCGGCGCTGGCCAACAGCGTGTCGGGGTCGGCGTGCAGACGGGGGAACGACACATCGGGGTCGCGGGCCCATGTGGAGGCCAACGTGCGGGCGAGGTCGTCCTCCTCGGCGATGAGATCGATCGCTCGGTCGCGCATTCGTCGCGGTTCGACGAGCAACACCTTGGCGTCGTCGGGGAGCACGTCGGTGAGCAACTCGTCGCGCTCGACCAGCCATGGCAGCCAGCTCTCCATGCCGTCGAAGTGCGCGCCCTCGGCGAGACGCTCCCACTGCTCGCGCCCCCAGGGGTCGCTGGCGATCAATTGCTCGGCGCGTGTTCGCACGTCGGTGCTCGGCATGAGCTCGCGTGCCGGGAACAGCTCGACGATGTCGAGGTCGTCGGTCGACCGCTGATCGTTGACGGCGAAGCGCGTCAGCCGGTCGACCTCGTCGCCCCACAGGTCGATGCGGATCGGGGCATCGGCCTTGGCGCCGAATACGTCGATGATCGCACCGCGGCGGGCGAACTCGCCGCGGTGCTCCACCAGCTCTTCTCGGCGGTAGCCGAACTCCACCAGTCGGCTGCCGAGTTCGTCGGGGTCGATCTCTTCACCGCGTCGGATCACGATCGGTTCGATCTCGGTGGCCCGCGGCCCGAGCTTCTGGAGCAGCGCGCGGACGCCAGCGACGATCACCGCCGGCCGGCGCTCGGGATCGCGCAGCCGCCACAGCAGCTCGATTCGTCGCCCCATCGTTTCCACGCTCGGGCTGACCCGCTCGAACGGCAGCGTCTCCCAGCCGGGAAACAAGGCGACGTCGTCGGCAGGAAGAAACTGCGTGAGGTCGTCGGCGAGTTGCGCGGCCATCGTGCCAGTTGGCGTGGCGACCACGAGCGGGCGGCGACCCGACAGGTGGGTCAGCGCAGCGATGGCAATCGGTCGGGCAACTTCGACCACGGCGAGCCGGGCTGCGGGGTCGCCGAGGGCGCGCGTCAGCCCGGGCTCGTCGCGCAACAGCGGCGCAAGCGCAGCCAGGGGTGCACCCTCCGGTGAGCGGGCGGTCGTGTTCGCGGCTACGTCGGCGTGGACCGTCGTCATCGACGTGTATTGAACCGTTGCATCGCCGCGTCGACGCCGTCGTTGATGATCAATTCGGCGGCGTCGGCCGCATCGGCCACCCGTTCGTCGAGCAGCTCGCGCTCGCGTCGGGGAATTCGGCCCAGCACGTGGCCCTTGCCGAGGTCCTTGTGTTGCGGCTTGCCGACGCCGATGCGGATGCGCAAGAAGTCGGTCGACTTCAGGTGCTGGTTGATCGACCGCAGCCCGTTATGTCCCGCGAGCCCGCCGCCAGCTTTCACCTTGAGTTCACCCGGCGGCAGATCCAACTCGTCTTGGATGACGATGACGTTCTCGGGCGACTCGATGCGATAGCGGCGAACCATCGCTCCGACCGCCTGGCCGGAGTCGTTCATGAACGTCAGCGGGAAGGCCAACACCACGCGCTGGTCGTCGATGCGCGTCTCGGCGATCAGCGCGTTGTCGCGGCCACCCTTCAACGGCACATCCTGGCGCTCGGCGAGCAGGCGGACGGCCTCTTCGCCCACGTTGTGCCGCGTCCGGTGGTACTTCTCGCCCGGGTTGCCGAGGCCGACCACCAGCCAATCGAAGGGATCGCCCTTCCCGGTGCGTCCGAATAGCGCCACGGTGCTGTTCTACCGCCTCGGCGCCGGACCAACGTCCGCGCCGTGGGTACGTCTTCGATCCACGGTGTCCGGTCGACGTTGCAGCGGACGCAACTATGCCGCAGCGGCGGCGGCCGCCACCATCGTGACACCGATACCGGAGACGACGTCGGATGTTGTCCCCGCTCCGGCGACGGCCGCGAACTCTTCGTCGGAGAGCTCGCCACCGCTCGACTGGGGAAGCGCCTGGCTGACGTGCGACAGGCGGATGTCGCCGTAGCCCTGGTCGAGCAGGATCGCGCGACGATCTGCGGGGTCGGCGGTTTGCAGTCGTTGGCGAAACTCGGGGTCCGAGTGGACGCGACGCACGAGTTCAGTCGCCAGTTCAACGCTCATGTTGCTCCTCTAGGTCGTTCGGGATCGCTGTGTGCAGCCGCTCGACGAGTTGCCGTGCTTGGTCTACCCACATGCGCGCCCCATGGTTCGTCTCTTTGTTGTGGCCTGATCGTCATGCTGCGCTAGTCCACGGGTATCGCCGCTAACACGAAGGTGACGCTCGTGTTCGACATCTTGTCGGAGAGATCCTCGCCGCCGGACACCGCGGCGAACTCTGCATCGCTCAACTCGCCGCCATGGGAGTGCGGGAGTGCCTGGCTGATGTGGCTCAGCCGCACGTCGCCGTAACCCTCGGCGCTCAGGACGGCCGGCCGATCGGTCGGTGCGGCCTGTTCGAGACGGTTGCGAAACTCGTCGTCGCTGCTCAGCCGTTGGACCAGTTGTCGTGCCTGTTCGACGCTCATGTGCGCTCCCGGTTCACGAGATGGCGAGACGCCATCGTACGCGCATGCGCGGGCCGTGAACGCGGCACGGATCGGGGCGGTGTGTAGTCGCCCGACGGCGACAGTGCCCGCAGCGCCGGTTATTCGCCGTCGCCGCCTTCGCCGTCGGCGTCGCCTTCGCCCTCGGCGCCTTCGCCCTCTTCGCCCTCGAGCTCTTCGCCCTCGGCAGCCGGCTCGTCTTCGACGACGGCACGCATGGTGAGCACGGTCACGACGGGGGAGTCGGGGTCGCCTGCGGCTTCGACGCCGTCGGGCAGCTCGACGTCTTCGACGCGGATGACGGTGTCCATCGTCATCGCCGAGACGTCGATCGTGATGCCTTCGGGGATGTTGCGTGGGGTGGTGCGCACTTCAACTTCGGGCATCGACAGGTCGACGAGGC
>JBCBSO010000083.1:0-10565 GCA_039819205.1 Actinomycetota bacterium | reverse complement strand
ACCCACCCCGGCGGGATCGTCCGTCACGAGGAGGGAGGAGGTCGGCACCTGCACCTGTTGCGGGCTGGAGGCGTCGATCGTGGCAACGACGTGCTCGCCGTGACGTACCTGCGCAGCGCCCCAGCCCGACGCCGCGATGTCGACGGTCGACGCCTGCTGCGCGCCGAACGACCCGGTCACGTTGAGATCGCCGCTCAACGGCACCGTGTTCGTGCCGCCGTTCGAGCCGAGCGACCAGGTGACGTCGTCCTCACCGATCGCAGTGAGCACGAGTCCCTTCTGGGCGCCTTCTTTGGTGTCGGTCGTGAGCACGACGTCCTCGATCTCGTCGGGGATCGGGAACGACATCGGCTCGCCGGCAATGGCCGAGGCGACGATCTTGCCGTCGACGGTGGCGACCACGCGGCCCGGGCCGGTGGCACCAATGGTTGCGGTCCGCGAACCGGCGAGACGGTCGTCGAGCGTGCTGAAGATCTGGTAGTGCCCACCGGGCTTCAGGTCGTCGATCGTGACCGTGTCGATGCCGTTGTACAAGCCACTGAAGCGGGCCAGCTGGCCATCGAGCGAGCTCTCGTCGAGGACGATTCCCACGCCCTTCTCCGGCACCATCTTGCGATCGAGCGTCAGCGTCACCTCGTCGACGGGGCCGGCGTTGTACAGCGCCGACTCGCCCCTCGCCCTCGTGACGAGCTGCCGGTCCACGTACACCTCGAGCGTCGCTGGGCCGGTCAGGCTGAACGTCGTCGTCGGCAGCGAGTACATGTCGACGCCGTTCTTCATCGCCTTCGGGTCGTTCGCCAGATCGACCGCCGGCAGGTTCTGCCAACCCTGGACGCGGACGGGGTCGTTTCCGCTGCGCAGATCGAGTCGGTAGTCGCCGGTGCTCGAGCCGCTCTCACCATCGATGTGCAGCTTCGGCACGCAGTGGACACCGTCGGTGTAGTACACGTCGCTGTTCGACGCGTGTTGTGCGGGGATCCCCCAACCGAACAGCCAGTGCTTCTTCTGCATAGTCCGCTCGACCTGGAGCGGTCGCGTGAACCCGTAGTAGTCGCAGTCCCAGGTGGGGTTGTCGTTGTTCTTCATGCTGCCGTAGCCGCTCGTCCATGTGCCGTGGTTGATGGCGATCTGCCGCCTGCCGCTCGGATCGCTGAGCTTGACGATCGCTGGGACCTCGATGCCGAGCGACGCCAGACGCTCCTGCGATGTTGCACCTTCGCCGTAGGCCGCTGCCTCCAGCAGGCGATTGAACATGTCCGCGTTCATCGTGGAATTCCAGGTGAGCATGTCGGCGGCGTCGCCGGCAGGGGGGACGGACATCTCGCGGGCGACGGCGAGATCGCCGGCGAGTGTGACCGTGTCGTTGGCGATCGGGTGGCCGAGCGGCTCCCACAGATTGCGCAGGTCGGCGTTGTGCACTGCGAGCATGTTTTCCATCTCGTCGAGCAGTGTCTGTGCACGCGTGTCCGACGTGTCTTCGTGGGTGATCAGGTGGGAGTACGCCTCCGACATGACCTGCACCGCCTGGTGGAGGTACTGACCCCAGAAGGCCGTGTAGTCGAAGAGTTCGCGGTAGGCGGCACGGTCGTCACCGACGATCAATACGGCATGGTCGCCCTCGTTGCTGCCGCTGAGTCCCGGTTGCCCGAGCACCTTGGCGAAGGCGGTGATCAGACCCTCGCCCGCCGTCGGCCACAGCTCACCGCGCAGCGCAGTCCAGTCCTGCGCGACGGTGGTCGGATGAATCGCGTCGTCGACGTACATGTCGAGCGCTAGCCCGGTGGGTGCGTCGTCGCCCATTCCGGCGATGCGCATCAAGGTGTCGTAGTAGTAGTCGATGTTGCCCGTGTGCGTGAGCGCCATGTTGTGCGTGGCCCGGTGCGAGAGCATCTCGACTCGTTCCAGCACGTTGTCGAGTGCGGCGTCGAGGTAATTGAGACCGCCCTCGAGGAGGGCGGTGCGCTTGGCGACCTCTTCGACTCGCTCGGCGAGCAGCTCCTCGAACGACGGTTTCTGGTTCGCCAGCTCGACGATGATCGACACCACGGCGAAGCCGATCATGATCAATCCGCCCATCGAGTACTTCAACATGTCCGGACCGATGGGGAGGCCCTTGTAGCCGCGGAAGATTCGTCCGTCGGCGATGTCTTTGAGGTAGGCGCCGGCGACATCGGTGAGTCCGTAGAGGATCAACGTGCCGTTGGTCCACCACTGGGACAGGTCCATGCTGGAGTCCCAGTTGAACGGGTCGTCGGGGTCGTAGGGCCAGGCGATCGGGTTGCTGGATGTCTGCGCAGTGGGCGCGGCCTCAGCGGACGCAGCCGGAGCGAAGACGGCGATCGCGCCGAGTGACATCGCCACGACGGCGACGACGGCGACGAGTTGTTTGGCCAGCGAGTGGCGAAGTTGGGGGAGGACGAGCGCAGCGGACACTGGAGTATCGAACCGCCCCACGCCTAACGGCGACCTGTGGCGGCACTTCGCGCCCGCCGAAGCGCGCTACGCGCGGATCGCGCCGTCGATGACGAACTCGTGGCCGCTGCAGTAGCTCGATTCATCGGAGGCGAGGAACAACACCAGATCTGCGACCTCGTCGGCGGCCGCCATTCGGCCCATCGGGATGCTCTCGACAACGCGCGGCAAGATCTCCTGGCCGAAGCTCGCAGCCATCGGCGTGTCGATGATCCCCGGGTGCACCGAGTTGACGCGCACGCCATCCGGCGCGAACTCGATCGCCGCCGACTTCGTCATCCCGCGCACCGCCCACTTGCTGGCCGCGTAGGCGTGGGCCATCGCGGCGCCGCTCAACCCCGCGATCGAGGAGATGTTGATGATGCTGCCCGACCCGCGATCGCGCATCTTCTGCCCGACCTCACGCATCCCGAGGAACACCCCGGTCTGATTGATGGCGATGATCCGATTCCACTCGTCGAGAGAGGTGTTCAGCAGGGGTGCCATCTGAAATACGCCCGCATTGTTCACCAGCACGTCGATATGGCCTTGGGCCTCGACGATGCCCCCGGTGAGTGCGGCCCACTCGTCCTCGCTCGTCACGTCCTGATGGAGAAACGTCGCGGCGTCGCCGAGTTCGTCGGCGGTTGCCTGCCCTTCGTCGTCGAGCACGTCGGTCAGATACACCGTCGCTCCCTCCGCCACGAACCGGCGGGCTTCGGCGGCACCCTGACCGCGGGCTCCACCGGTGATCAGCGCGACCTTGCCATCGAGACGTCCCATGGCAGCACGGTAACGCCGGTACCGGCGCGCAGGCTCAGTGAGGTGGTTCGTCGACTACTACGCCGATCGAGTTCTCGTCGGTGAGGTTGTCGATGCGATCACCGATCCAGTCGAGGATGCTCGCTTGGGCGAACACCTGGAACAGGAAGTAGACGACGAGCAAGATCACCGCGAGGATCGCGGCGATTCGAATCCAGCGCACCGCTGGCGCGGTGTACTTGGAAATCAACGGCTCGATCTCACGAGTGGCTTGGCGGGCTCGCTGACTGAACACATCGGCGGCGCGATC
Source organism: Actinomycetota bacterium (assembly GCA_039819205.1). GTDB lineage: Bacteria > Actinomycetota > Acidimicrobiia > Acidimicrobiales > Ilumatobacteraceae > JABSQH01. The sequence continues at coordinate 7,042 of JBCBSO010000083.1, read as the reverse complement.
GATCTCGCTGCGCGCCGCCGAGCGAACCTGGCTGATCACCTGTTGGGTGTCGGCACCTTGCGGCATCTGCGGTACACCGGTCGGGATCTGGCCCGACGCCGCCACCGCTTGTTGCCGCATCTCCTCCTGCATCGCCTCGAACGAGGCGAGCTCGGCGTCGCTCGGTGGGGCACGACGGATGTCGGTCCAGTCGAGGCCATCCCACCATCGCAGCCGGGTGCGGTTCTGTGGGTCGGGGTACCAACCCGCCGGGGGTGCGTCGGCGAACTTCATCAGCGTTGCCGGCGAATCTCGTCTCGATCAGGCTCCGGCAGCTCGACGAGTTCTTCTTCTTCGGGAACCGGGAGGCCGTCTTTGGGACGGACTTCGTCGTCGGTCTCGTCGTCGCGCGTCGCTGCGCCGAGCGCGGCGACCGTGCCGAGGAGACCGGAGAACTCTGCGGGGATCACCAGCTTCGTCGCCCGGCCGTCGCCGATGCGCTCGAGCGCCTGGAGGTACTCGACGGTCAGCACCTTGTCGTCGGTGTGTGCCTCTTTGATGCCGGTGAGCCGCGACTTATTGGCGGCGCCTTCACCCTCGCCGATCATCTGCAGGCGCAGCCTGTCGGCTCGTGCCCGCAGCTCGATCGCCTCGGCCTCGCCTTGCGCATCGAGGATCGCTGCTTCCTTGCGGCCTTCGGCGGTGAGCACGGCGGCCTGCTTCTCGCCGTCGGCTCGGGCGATCGCGGCTTCCTGGTAGCCCTTGGCCTCGGTGACCGTGGCCCGGCGGTCGCGCTCGGCGCGCATCTGGGCGTGCATCGCCGAGACCACTTCTGGCGGCGGATCGATGCGTTGGATCTCGACGCGCACCACACGGACACCCCACTTGTCGGTGGCGTCGTCGAGCACGTCGCGCAGTTGCGTGTTGATCGTGTCGCGTGAGGTGAGTGCCTTGTCGAGTTCGAGGTCGCCGATCAGGTTGCGCAAGTTGGTCTGGGCGAGCTTGGTGATCGCCGTGAAGAAGTCGGCGACGTTGTACACCAGGCGCTGCGGGTCGGTTGCCTCGTAGTACACGACGGCGTCGACCGACACCACGACGTTGTCGGCGGTGATCACTTCCTGCGGTGGCACGTCGACCACCTGCTCGCGCATGTCGATCAGCTGCATCGTCTCGATGAACGGCACGATCAGGTTGAGGCCGGGATTGCGGGTGGTCTTGTACTTACCCAGTCGTTCGACAAGACCGCGCTGGTATGGCCGAACGATCTTGACGGCGCCGACGAGCACGAGGATGCCGATCAGCGCAATGACGATCAGAACGATCGCAATGGGGTTCATGGGTTCCCTTCAGGTGGACGATTCTCAGGCGGGGCCATCGGCGGCCCCGCGGGCGGCGCGCCGGGTCCGTCGGCGCTGCTCAGTGGTGTCACGGTGACGCGCGTGCCCGACACTCCGGTCACGGTGACCTTGGTGCCTTTGGCGAAGTGTTGGCCGGGTTCAGCGACAACACCCCACGTTTCGCCGTCGATCGATGCCCGGCCGCGGCGGTCGGTGTCGTCTGGATCGACGTCGTGGGTGATGATGGCGGTGAGACCGACGAGACGTTCGGCGCCCACGCCGGGTTCGAGTTCGTTCTCGCCGGCGAATCGTTTGGCGTAGCGGTAGAGCAGCACCCACAGCGCGGCCCCGCCGACGATGAACACCGCCCACTGGATCTCGACGGCCACGTCGTAGAAGCCGAGCAGTGATGCGGCAAACGCCGACACGGCGAACGGGAGGAGTACAAACGATCCCGCGAGCAGCGTCAGCTCGGCGATCGCAAAGATGATGGCGATCCCCAGCCACACCCAAGGCCAGACATCGAGGTCAATCCCGAGATCTAGCACGCCATCCAATATACGGCCGTGACAGATGGGGTCAGACCCCAACGGTCACAGGTGTGTGACAGTTGGGGTCTGACCCCATCTGTCACATGCCTCGCTCAGGTCAGTCGGCGCGGCGGATGCGCAGCGGGCGATCAACGGCGGTGAGGCATTCGCCGGTTTCGAGATCGAAGCGCCAACCGTGCAGCGTGCACACGAACTCGTCGCCATCGATCTCGCCGAACGCGGTGAGGTCGGCGTTGCGGTGCGGGCAGCGGCGCTGCACGACGTAGTCGCCGACGCGGATGTCGTCTTCGGCTTCTGCGGCGAGCTGTTCGTCGGTGGCGAACTTGCGCACCACCTCGTCCTCGGCTCGGCGGATGCGTTCTTCCGACAGCGACTTCAAGAAGTTGTAGACGTACTCGTTGAACTCGCCCGAGCGCCAGGCGGTGAAGCGGGCCGACAGCAGCAGCGAGTTGCTCCAGTCGACCGCTCGCTCGCCGGCGACGGTTTCCACGAGCGCTCGTGGGATATCGAAGCGAAAGTCGAATGGGTCGTCGGCGTACGCCCGCACTTCGCCTTTGGGAAAGTCGATCAACACGTCGACCGCGACATCGGCTGGGGCATGGGCCGGGTCGGCGTGAGCGGTTGCGTCATCGTCGATGCAGCGGATGCGTACGTTTCCGTCGACCTGCGCACGCAGCTGCGGGCAGAGGTCGAGCAGCGGCTCCCACCACCCCTTCAGCGTGGCCAGCAGGTCGGTGCTCGGCGGCGTCCAGCTTGCCTTCTCCTGCTCCAGCCAGGGCATCCAGTCGGCCTGATACCCCTCGAGGTAGGCCCGCTTGTCGGAGAAGATACGGGCCACGTCGGCCTCGGGAATCGGATGGGTGACGGCGATCCGATCGGGCTCGACGTCGATCGCGGTGCCGGGGATGTTCATCACGCCGTGACGCCCGATCGCATCGAGGCGCGCGAGGAACTCGGTTTGGTCGGGAAAGATCGACGCCTCGGTGCCGTCGATCATGTTCAACCCGAACAGTTCGGGATCGAGGAACGCAGGCGGCCCTGCACTGGGGACGATGAAGCGGGCATCGACGTTCTCCACGTAGCGCAACGCTCGGGCGAACTGCGCTTCGACCTTGTCGGCGCACCGGCGCTGCATCTCGTCGGCAGGCAGCTCGTACACCATCGGGTACCAGATCGCGCCCGAGAACTGCAGCCAGTGCAGGTCGACAGGACCGTGCTTGCGTAGCTCGCCGAGGTCGTGGGTACGGCAATCGTTCTGATTGACCACGATCGATGTGCCGTCGTTGACGACGAGCGCAGAGTCGCCCCCCGGCCCGTCCGTGATCGAGGTCTCGATATGGATCGCCACGGTGAGTCCCGGGGCGATCTCGAGCGGCTCGGTGTGTTCGGTGCGGATGAAGTTGGTGAACCCCAATGCCTCGAGCGTGCGCTGCTGTTCGCGAGTGGGGTAACCGGGCAGCAGAATCGGGATGTCGCGGCGGAAGTGCTGGCGCAGGAACGGCTCGTCGTGGTGGTCGCCGTGGAGGTGGCTGATGTACAAGAAGTCGGCGGTCTCGATGCGCTCGCGGAGACTGTCAGACAGCTGATCGTTGCGCGGAAAGACGAACCACGACGCGAAGAACGCCGGATGGAACCACGGGTCGCAGACGATCGATCCGGCGTCGGTTTCGATGAGGATCCCGGCGTGGCCGATCGAGGTGGCGCGCATCGCCGCTCAGGCTAGAGACTGCGTTGCCCGACCGGCGGATGTGCGCGTCAGGCGACGGGTGGGTCGGTGAACTGCTGGCCGGCACGCGACACGTGCTCGGTCCACGCGCTGCCGTCCCAGTAGCGCAGTTCGTAGCGACCCGAGGGGTCGGCATACCAACCGGCGGGGACCGCGGACTCTTCCTGTGGAGCGGTGGCGGCTGCCGGCTCGGCCGCTGCCGGCTCGGCCGCTGCCGGCTGTTCGGTGGCGACCGGTTCGGGCGTCGGCTCGACAGCGGGCTCGGGGGCCACGTCGACGACCGGCTCGGCAGCGGGAACGACGGGCTCGGCGGTCGCCGCGGCTGCCGCTCCTGCGGCGGCGGTAGCCGTGTCGGCAGCCTCGGCAGGCGCCTGCGCCCAACCGCTCGGCTCGTCGACGGGCTCCGGGGTGCTGTCGTCGGTGGCGGCGTCGGTAGCGATGTCGGTGGCGGCGTCGGCGGGCGATTCGGCTGCTGGCTCGTCAGCGACCGCAGGCGCGCTGGCGGGAGCGGGAGCAGCTGCGGCCGCACCGTCGCCGCGCTGCAGGTAGGCGACGATGTTGGTCCCGGCCGACACGATCGAGAGGACCTCCCAGCCCTCCGCAGCCTTCTCCGACAACAAGGGGGTGAGCGCGTCAGCGTCGTAGGCCGACGCCGTGACCGAAGAGAACTCCTGCATGGCGACGAATGCTAGACGACGATTTCGGCGCTGGCTGGCTCATCCGAGTTCACTCTGCGCGGTCACCTGCGCCGCCATGTGGTGGCTCAGCTGCTTCGGCAGCGGCGGCATCGCTGCCCTCTTCGCCGGTGCCGTCGTCGCCTCGATCGGCGGGTTGATCGCCGTCGGTGGTCGACGGTTCCGCAGGTGCATGGCGATCGAGTGCTGCGTCGAGATCGATGTCGTCGGCGCCGCCGTCGTGCACGAGCAGCCCATCGCGCAACACCACGAGGCGATGCGCCCGACCCATTGCCTCGGCGTCGTGGGTGGCGACCACGATCGTTGCACCGTCCGTATGGGCGGCGTCGAGCCGGTCCAGCAGGGCCTGACGACCCCGACGATCGAGTCCAACAAACGGTTCGTCGACGAACAACACCTCGAAGGGACGACACAGGGCGATCGCGATCGCCGCGCGCTGTTGCAGGCCCCGGCTGAAGGTAACCGGGAGGTCGTCGATGCGGTCGTGCAGCCCGAGGTCGTCGAGTAGATCGACCCCGTGCTGTTCCCAGTCGTCGGTGGCGTGCAGCCGGGACACGTACTCGACGTGCTCCCACACCGAGAGGTCGTCGTAGAACACGGGGCGATCGGCGATGTACGACACCATCGAACGGGCCTCGATCGACGACGGATCGTGGCCGCCGATGGTGGCGCGGCCCGAGGTCGGGTCGAGCAACCCGGTCAGCACACGCAGGAGCGTGGTCTTGCCCGATCCGTTGTGGCCGACCAGTGTCACCCGCTCGCCAGCGTCGATCGTCAGGTGGAGCGGCCCGAGGGCGGGTGCGTCGTGATACCGCTTGGTGAGGCCGTCGATCTGCAACGCGCTCATGTCGCCGCCCGACCTCCGGCGAAGAACCGCCGCAGGGCGAGGCCCCACGCATCGCGGCGGCGTACCCACACGACCGCCCCTGCTGCGTACAGCGCACACCCTGCTGCAACCCGGCCGGCCGTGGCCGAGCCAGGGTCGGCGCGCATCACCAAGACCGGCACTGCCGCAGCTGCGCTGAGAGCCACCGGCAGCAGCGTACGCATCGCCGTCGAGAACCCGGCGAACTCGGGAGGCATCAAGAGCTCGTTCTCGCCGCGTGGCGCAGCGGTCAGCGTGGTCGAGCGGATGGCCGCCGGTCGCGCCGCATCGGCCACCGTTGCCACGAGCGGACCAACTGCGCCGGCGATCGCCGTCGGCACCGCGAGCACGAACGCACCGAGGGCCAGCCCGGGTTCGGCGATCGCCGCGGCGATGGCCCCAACGATGGAGGCGAGCACGATCATCCCAGTCGGCGCCACGAGATGGTGGCTGTATAGCCAACTGGGCTCGACGCCGAGCCGGTCGGTGAGGTCCGGGTGGTCGACTTCCTGCGCCAGCGGTTCGAGCGCCTCCATACCGATCACGAACGCGGCAGCCACGGTGATCAGCACTGCGATGGGCGCAGTTGCGTAGGCGATCGCTGCGGCGACGCCGCCCGCGGCGGCGAGCCCGGCGATGCGAGCCAGTCGGGCCAACGGGAACCGGCGCATCGACCGAACGCCCCGTTGCCACACCGCAACGGCGGGCGACGTCGCCGGTGGTCGGCGCCCGATGCCGCCCCACGGGCGTTGACGCATCGTTTCGCTGCGCAACTGGCGACGCAGTAACACCACGGTGCGCAGATCTTGGGTGGTCGCCGCGAAACGCAACTGGCTCACGAGATCGGCGCGCCGAACAAGCGCCTCGATGCGCAATGCCCCACAGCGCACGAGCGCCGCGCCGGCGAACACCGCGATCACCACAAGGCCGAGGGCATCGACAACGCTCGCCTCGACACCCCACAGCGCAACCCCGCCAATCGTGTCGAACGGACCGGGAAGTCGCTGATCGGCGTCGACCCAGGACAGGTACCCGGCACCGATCTGCCACGCGAGCAGCGTGCCGGCCACGGCGGTGGCAACGGGCCGGCTGAGCGACAGCGTGTGTGCGAGCACCGCGACGGCGATGAATGCGGCGCCGATCGCGGCCCCAGCGAGTGCGCCGGCGCCCGCCCATGCGGCCCGCGAGCCCGGCTGCTCGATGGCGACGAACTGGCCGATCGCGCCTCCGATCAATGCGCCGGCGAACGCGGCCGAGCGCATGCGCTGTAGCGTCGGCGCGCGCAACACCGAGCTTCTGGCGACCGGCGCAAGCAACAGATGGCGCACGTCGGCCGCCTCGACGGCGACCGGGCCGCCGTCGGCGCCGCTGCGTACGCCGGCGGCCACGGCCGCCGCCGCGATCACACCGAGAATCGCCGGGCCTCGGTCGATGAGCACCTCGGGGGCGAGCTCATCGGCGAGCTGGCCACGGATCGCGTCCGAGACGAACACGGTGGCGATCAACCCAACCAACGCGAACAGATAGGCCCGATAGGCGACGTCGAACCACTCGGTGTCGCCGAGTCGGCGACGCATCCGTGTTGTCCGCAAGTCGCGAACCGCGGCGGCACCGGTGTCGGCAGACGGCGCGGCGGGGGCCTCGGTCGTCATGGCGCGCCGACGGTAGCGGTCCGCCGCGCCATCAGCGAGCGTGTACGGCCAGCCATACTTGATGGCGGTGACCACCGAGACCTGGCAGTTGTTCTTCGGGTTGCTCACGCTGGTGGCGATGGGCGGCGTCGTGCTGCTCGTTGCGTTGCGCATCGCAGCCGGTCTTGGCAATGCCGCCGCTGCCGACGTCGGGCGGTCGATCTCCGCTGCCGGGGTGTGGTTGTGGTTGGCGTTTCT
>JBCBSO010000082.1:0-10577 GCA_039819205.1 Actinomycetota bacterium | reverse complement strand
GTGGTTCGTGAGATGAAGTCGGCCGACGGTCTCGGGATCTGGTTGTGCGGCGGCGGTGTACTCGCGGGTCACCTCATCGACGAGATCGACGAACTGATCATCAAGCGCCAGCCGATGGTGCTCGGCGACGGTCACCCGATGTTTGCCGGCAGCTACCAGCCGACTGCGTTCGACCTCGTCGACCGACACGATGTCGGTGCGGTCGCCATCGAGCGGCACCGCCGGCGAACGGCCTAGATGCCGCGCCCGGCGCTACATCAGCTCGAAGCGTCGACGCCGAAGATGTCGGCCAGGTCGCGCAGGATCGCTTCTGCGCCGAACAGTCCGACGCCACTCATCCACTCGTTGTCGGCGACGCGATACACCTCGCCGTTCTGCACGGCGCCCAACGTCTCCCACAGCGGGTTCGACAGCAGCTGATCAACACCGTCTTCTACCTCTGGGTTGTCGAACACCGAGTAGATCAGCACATCGCCGTCGGCCTGGTCGATCTGTTCGGGGCTGATGATCGTGATGAAGTCGTCGGTGCTGCGCTGGGTCTCCGGGCGCGCTAGCCCCACGTCGGTGAGCACGGTGCCGCTGAAGCTCAACGGGTTGTACAACCGGATCACGTCGACAAATCGGACCACCGACACCTCGGGTTCGCCGGCAGCGGCGGCGATCTGCTCGCCGAGCGCGGCGGCGCGGGCTTCGTAGTCGGCCAGCGCCGCCTCGGCTTGTGCCTCCCGTCCGGTGGCGTCGCCGACGAGCCGGATCGTGTCTTTCCAGCCAGCGCCAGCCGACTCGGACATGATCGTTGGCGCGATCGCGCTGAGCTCGGCGCGGATGTCCTGATGACGCACGGCGGAAGTGAGGATCATGTCGGGGCCGATCTGGGCGATGCGTTCGAGATTCGGCGACGTCAAGTCGCCGACCCACTCCGCGGTCGCGGCGTACTCGTCGCGAGCGTCGCCGTACAGGTCGTCGATCTGGCCGTCGGGGTCCATGAACGTGGTGTACCCAGCCACGTCGAGGCCAAGCGCGAACGCGGCGTCGAGCAGCGATTGGTCGAGCACCACCACGGTCTGCGGTGCGATGTCGATCTCGACGGTGCCCAGTGCGTCTTCAACGGTGCGTGGAAACACCGGTGCGGCGCTGGTCGTCGCCGTCGTCGCACTCGGATTCTCGTCGTCGGCGGCGGCCTGTGTCGTCGACGCGGATGGTGCGCTGGTCGGCGCCGCTGTGGTGGCCGTGATGGTGGTGCTCGGTGGCGACGTCGTCTCGACGGATGGAGACGATTCGGATGGTGACGATTCGGATGGTGACGATTCGGATGGTGACGCGGTGGTTGGCGACGATTCGGCGTCGTCGGAATCGCCTCCGCAGGCGGCCGCTCCGGTCAGGGCGATGGCCAGGGCGAGGCCGGCGACCGCCCGGCGAGTGATGTGGGGGATGACGGGCACGGCGGGCGATGTTAGGCGTGCTGAACACTGCGACCAATGTCGTTCTCGTTCGTTATGGGTTGTTCCGGTCGTCAATGGTCACCGAGGGTGGTGCCGCTCGCTACGTTCGTGCCGTGCAGGTCCGACCGGCCGACGACGGCGAAGCCGAAGCGATTGCCGCGATCTATTCGCACCACGTCGAGCATGGCTATGCGACCTTCGACACCGCGCCGGTGTCCGCAGTGGACCGCCGAGCGTGGATGCAGACCTTTGCGCCGACCGGTCCGCACCAGCTGCTGGTTGCGGTGGATGGCGATCGGCTCGACGGGTACGCGTGCAGCAGTCCGTATCGATCGCATTCGGCGTTCGACGAGACCGTCGAGTTCAGCGTGTACGTTGCACCGAATGCGATCGGTCGCGGTGTCGGCTCGGCGTTGTATGAGCGATTGATCGCCGCGCTCGAGCGCGAGTCAGTGCATCGAGCGCTGGTTGGCATCGCCCTGCCGAACGACGCCTCGGTGCGGCTGCATGAGCGGTTCGGTTTCGAACGGGTTGGTGTGTTTGAGGAATACGCAGAAAAGCACGGGGAGCGGATCAGCTCGGTCTGGATGCAGCGCCGTTTCTGACCTCGTTCGTGGTTCGCCGCTGTTCAACGGCCGGCCGTTAGTCGAGCGCAGCGGTAAACCGGCGAACGGCGGCAACCACGTCGGCGGGTTGCTCGAGATGCGGGCAGTGTGAGCTCTCGGCGAACAGGGCTTTCTCGCCCTGCGGTAGGCCAGCGACCAGCTCGTCGGTGCACGCTTCGTCGAGGTGGTCGAAGCGGCCAACGATCGCCAACGCGGGGACCTCGATCGTCGGAAGATCATTGACGCGCGACCACGATGCCAGCGTGCCATCGGCGTGCAGCTCGTCGGCGCCCTGCATGCACTGGAACACCTCGGACGAACGCTGACGTTCGAGTACTTGCTCGGCGATCCGGTCAACCGGGACGTTGCGCACGACGAACCGGCGGTAGAACTCGAGTGCTGCGCGGTGGTACTCGGGGTCGTCGACCGGTACGCCGTCGCGCCGCTTCGCTACCCCGGCACGGAACTCGTCGGGCAGCTCGGCGACGCGCCGATCGATCGATGCCTGGAACGACGCAAAGCTCGCCGACGTGTCGGCGAGCACGGCGCCGACGACTCCGGCGGGCTGGCGGCTGAGGTACTCAACCGACAACCAACCGCCCCACGAGTGGCCGTAGAGCACGACCTCGTCGAGGTCGAACGCCGATCGCACGGCGTCGACCTCGGCGCAGAACCGGTCACGAGTCCACAGTTCTTCGGGCGTACCCGCCCATGTCGAGCGGCGCGAGCCGAGTTGGTCCCACATCAACACCGGCCGTTCGTCGGCGAGCTGTTCGAACACGGCGAAGCCGTCGCTACTGCCGCCCGGACCCCCGTGCAGGAACAGCAGGGGGGTGCGGCCGGTCGGCGTCTCTGGATCGCTGCGCCATGTCGTGACCTCGCCGCCGGGGACCGTGAGCTGTCGTTCGAACCGGTGCACCGCGGCAGATTAACGACTTGCGCCGAGCCGATGAATAAAGGGAATTGCAGTCCAGGTCTCTGCCTATCTTTTGACAATGCGTTAGGTGTGCCTATCATCGCGGTCCGTGAAACCCTCAAGAGTCCTTGCCCCGGTCGTTGCGGCGACCCTCGTGCTCGCCTCGTGCGGCGACGACGATTCATCCTCGGTCAGCCAGGAAGATGCCGTCGAGACCTACGCCCAGGGCGTACACGCCTCATACACGGCGAGTCTCGAGTCGGCGACCGCCCTCGATGCGGCGATCGAGGCGTTCGTCGCCGATCCGACCGATGAAACGATGCAGACGGCCAAGGACGCGTGGTTGACGGCGCGTGACGACTACGGGGTGACGGAGGCGTTCCGCTTCTATGGCGGCCCGATCGACAACGAAGAGGACGGACCTGAAGGGCTGCTCAATGCGTGGCCCATGGACGAGGCCTATGTCGACTACGTCGAAGGCAATCCGTCGGCGGGCATCGTCAACGACCCCGACACCTACCCGACGATCGATGCGGCACTCTTGACCGAGCTCAACGAAGCGGGCGGCGAGACCAACATCTCCACCGGCTGGCATGCGATCGAGTTCCTGCTGTGGGGCCAAGACCTCGACGAAGACGGCCCGGGCGCCCGCCCAGCGTCCGATTACGTCGACGCCGACAACGCCGACCGGCGCGGCACGTACCTGACCGAGGTATCCGACCTGCTCGTCGTGCATCTCGGCCAGCTCGTCGACGCATGGGATCCCGAGGCGGGCGGCAACTACTACGAGGAGTTCACCACCAAGCCGTCTGAAGAAGCACTCACCGACATCTTCACCGGGATCGGTGAGCTCAGCCGCGGCGAGCTCGCTGGCGAGCGGATGAACGTCGCCTACAGTGAGCGTTCCCAAGAGGACGAGCACTCGTGCTTCGCCGACAACACCACCAACGACATCATCGCCAACGCCGTCGGTATCCAGATGGTGCTCACCGGCGACTATCCGGGCGGATCCGACGGTCCGAGCATCCTCGATCTGATCGCCGACACCAACAGCGATCTCGCCGAGGAACTCGAAGCACAGGTCAGCCGGAGCGTGACCTCGACCACGGAGATTCCGGCCCCGTTTGATCAGCATCTCCGCGACGGCGTCCCGGACACCGATCCCGGCCGCCAGTCGATCTTGACCGCGATCACCTTCCTCGAGGATCAAACGCCCACGATCGTGTCTGCCGCAAGCGCGCTGGGTCTGTCGATCAACGTCACCTGAGGTTGAGGGATCAACCCTCAGCGACCGCTTGATGAGGCCCCTTTTTGCTTACCGGGCCGCGCTCGGAGCCGTCGCCCTCGTCGCCGTCGCCGCGTGCGGCGGTGACGGGGGCGACGCCGTTCCGGTGTTGCTCGGTGGCGACACCACACGCGACGTCGCCGACACCGGATCGCGAGCGTTCGGCTTTCCGGCGCCGACGTTGACCAACGACGAGCGCCGCGTGTTCGAAATCGGCGACTCGTTCTTCACCCAGAACTGGGTGACAGCTCCTGCGTCGACCGACGCCCGGGACGGGCTCGGGCCGATGTTCAACGCCCAAGCGTGCGCCTCGTGCCACCTGCGTGATGGCCGGGGGACGCCGGCGTCGACGGGCGAAGGCGAGCTCGGTCTGTTGTTGCGGCTTTCGATCCCCGGTGAGGCTGAGAACGGCGGACCGAACCCCCACCCTGTGTATGGGGGGCAGCTGCAGGATCGTTCGATCCTCGGTGTGCCGGTCGAGGGCGAACTGGTGGTGACGTATGAGGACGTCGTCGGGCAGTACGTCGACGGGACCGAGTACGTGCTGCGGGAGCCGAACTACGAGGTCGAGGGCAACTTCGGGCCGCTCGGCGACGACATCATGGTGTCACCTCGGCTGGCGCCGCAGGTGATCGGTATGGGATTGCTCGAGGCGATCCCCGAAGCCTCGATCCGTGCGGCCGCCGACCCTGACGATGCGAGCGGCAACGGGATCTCGGGCAGAGTCAACGAGGTGTGGAATCCGGAAACCGGGACGACCGAACTCGGCCGCTTAGGCTGGAAGGCGAACGCCGCAACCGTGCGCTCCCAGTCGGCCGACGCGTTTCGCGGCGACATGGGTATCACCTCCTCGCTCGCCCCTGAGGAGAGCTGTACGCCAGCGCAAGCGGACTGCCTCGCTGCACCCAATGGCGGTGAGCCCGAGGTCCCCGATTCCCGCCTCGGCAGTGTCACCTTCTATACCCGGACCCTTGCCGTCCCAGCGGCCCGTGGCGCCGACGACGCCGACGTTCAGCGCGGCGCGGAACTGTTTGAGACCTACGGCTGCTCGTCGTGTCACACGCCGACCCAGCAGACGGGACCGCTGGAAGAGGTGGGGATCGCCGCACTCAGCGATCAGACCATCCATCCGTACACCGACCTGCTGCTCCACGACATGGGCGACGGTCTGGCCGACGGTCGGCCCGACTTCTTGGCCTCTGGTAGCGAATGGCGTACGGCGCCGCTGTGGGGATTGGGGCTGCTCGAAGCGGTGAATGGCGAGCTGTTCCTCCTTCACGATGGACGGGCGCGGACGATCGAGGAGGCGATTCTGTGGCATGGCGGCGAGGCCGCAGCGGCGATGGAGCAGTTCCGCACCGCCGACGCCGACGACAGAGACGCGCTGGTGACGTTCTTGGAGTCGCGATGATCCGCCGCGGATCGGCGCGCCGACGATCGATCGTGTTCGTTGGCGCGGTGGCGGTCGGGGTCGCGGCGTGCGGCGACGACGCTGCGAGTCGGGCCGACACCGTGGCGGCGATGACCGATGCCGAGGTCCCCGCCGAGTGGGCAGCGTTCGCCGATGAGGCGACAGCGCTCGAGGTCGCCGCAACCGAGCTGTGTGTCGCCGCGGAGGGAACGACGGCCGACGTCGCGGCCGCCGGGGCCGCCACCCGCGCCTCGTGGTCGTATCTCAATCCGTGGTGGTTCGGGCCCGTCATGGATCGGCGCGCCCGCTTCATCGTCGATTCTGACGTCGACACCGCGGAGATCGACGAGCTGCTCGACAACGGCGAGCCGATCGACGCCGCCGCATTGCGTGACCTCTACGGTGCCGATCAACGCGGCCTCGGAGCCATCGATGCGGTCCTCAGCGATGCGCTCGACGAACGCACCTGTGCGTTCGTCGTGGCAAACGCCGAACTCGTGCGAGTCGAGGCCGATGCGCTCGCTGCGGAGTGGGTCGACTACGGACCCAGCCTCGGCGCGGACGACGCCGCGGCGAACGAGGCCATCGAGCTGATGGTCAACGAATCATTGTTCGCGCTTGCGGCGTTGCGCGAGGAGACCGACGCTGGCGTTGCCGGGGCCACGCTTCGCGGTATCGAATGGGCGATGGTCGGCGATGGCACCGACACCGCAGTCGGCATCGGCCCGTTGCTCGACGACGATGTCGCCGAGCGACTCGCTGCGGATCTTGCAGCCGCAATCGACGATCCGAGTGACGCCAACCTGATGGCCGTCGAGGTCACGATCACGACCAACGTCGTCAGTGCGCTGGGTCTTGCGGTGCAGTTCTCCGATGCCGACGGCGACGGCTGAGCTGCACGACACCCCGTTGCGGCTGAGCCGTCAGGTTCCAGCGGCGTCGTATGTGGCGTTCCGGTGCGCCTTTGGCGCGCTCGTGGTGATCGGTCAGGTGCGGTTCTTGGCGCGTGGTTGGGTCGAGGAGTTCTACTTGGCCCCGGACGTCCACCTCACGTACCCCGGCCTCGGATGGGTTCGGCCCCTCCCGGCTCCGGCGATGTACGCCGTCGTCGTCGGACTTGGACTGCTCGGATTGGCGATTGCGGTTGGTTGGCGGACCCGCATGGCCGCCGCACTCTTCGCCATCGGGTTCACCTACACCGAACTCATCGATGCGGCGCTGTACCTGAACCACTACTGGTTCATCAGCCTGGCGGCAGTGGTGCTTGCCGTGGTGCCGACGGCCAGAGGCGGCACGGTCGCGTGGGTCAGCGTCCTGGCGCTGCGCGGACAGTTGGCGGTGGTCTACGTGTTCGCCGGGGTGGCCAAGCTCAACGACGACTGGTTGCTGCGCGGCGAGCCGTTGTCGACGTGGCTGGCGGCGCGCACCAATCGACCGCTGATCGGCCCCTTGCTCGATGAGCCGTACATCGGGTTGGGTCTCAGTTGGGCCGGCGCGCTGTTCGACCTCACCATTGTCGGCTGGCTGTTGTGGCGACGTAGCCGACCAATCGCCTACCTCGTCCTGGTGGTGTTTCACGTCGCCACCGCAGCGCTGTTTCAAATCGGGATGTTCCCGTGGGTGATGATCCTGTTGACGCCGATCTTCTTCCCGCCGTCGTGGCCCTACGAACTGGCCCGACGCGTGCGCGCTGTGCTCGGCATTGAGCCGACACAGTCAGGTGCAGCGGCTGCGGCCGGGCCCGATCGGGAACGGCACGGGTGGTCCGTGGGGCGGGTTGCCGTCGGTGCGCTGATTGCGGTGGCGGCGGTGAACATCGCGCTCCCGCTGCGGCACTACGCGGCTGAGGGGAACGTGCGGTGGAATGACGACGGATATCTCCTGTCGTGGAGGGTGATGCTCACCGAGCGGGCGAGTCACGTTCGCTTCGACGTCACCGACCCACTCACGGGCGCGACCGAGCGCGTCGACGCCGAGGCCGTTCTCGAGGAGTGGCAGGCGGCGACGGCGGTCACACGTGCCGACTTGATCCTGGCGACTAGTCACCTGATCGCGGCCGACTACCGCGATCGACTCGGTCGCGACGTAGAGGTTCGCGCCGACGCCTTCGTTGCCTGGAACGGTCGTCTGGCGACTCGCTGGATCGACCCCACTGTCGACATGGCTGCGCTGTCCAGATTCGCGCCCGCGGCGGCGTATGTTCTCGACCGCCCATGAACATGTCACGCAACTGGGTCGTGCCAGCTTTCCTGGTGATCGGTGTGGCGGTGTTCGCCGTGATCACGATCGGCGGCGGAGACGACGAGCCAACGCGCGAGGCGATCACGGCATCTGGCCCGGAGTTCTCCTCGATCGGTGAGATGGCCGCGGCATCGGACGTGATCGTCGAGGGCACCATCGTCGGCGCCGATGACGGTCGACGGATCACCGATCCGGCCGATCCGGAGGCTGGGGTGGTCACGCGTCTCTACGAACTCCAGGTCGCCGAGGTCTATCAGGGTGATGCGGGTGACTTCGTGCTTGTCGAGCAGGAAGACGGACTGCTCGACGGCACGCCGATCGTCGTCAACGGGATGTCCCCGCACACGGTCGGCGACGTCGGGTTCTGGTTCCTGGTCGTCGGCGACAGCGAGGAGTTCCCGTTCACGGCGGTGGTCAACCAGCAGGGCCGGCTGCTGGTCGGCGAAGACGACATGATCGAAAGCGAACTACTGTCGGAGCCGACGCCGATCTCGGAATTGCGCGTCGCGCTGCGCGGCGACTGAGCCCGACAGCAGGGTCGAGGTCAGGTGCCGATGCCCTTCGGCAGGCGTGCCGGATCCCAATCGAGATGGGTCAGTGCCTGTTGGCACGCGAACCGGTCGGTCATCCCGCCGACGTAGGCAACAGCAACGCGGTACGCATCGGCCGAGTCCGCGTCGATCATGTCGACTTCGACCGTGCCGTCGTCGAGGTCGAGGGCCGCGCACATCGTCGGCAGTGGGATGGCATGCGGCCGATCGGCGAAGAACTCGACCAGTGCGCGCAGCATGGTGACGACCGCGTCGGCCTGTCGGCGACTGGCGGGACGCAGATACACGTGGTCGTAGTTGAACTTGCGGAACGCCGCCAGCGCGGCGGCGTCGTCGGGCGCCATGCCGATGCGTGCGGTGCCCGCACTGGCGTAGATCACCGCACGGATGAAGGCGCCCAGCTGGGAAGAGCGGTCGCGCCCGCATCGTTCGACGACGATGTCGGGGAGCATCTCGGGTGTCACGATGCCGGCGGCGACGGCATCTTCGAAGTCGTGGCACACGTACGCGATCCGATCCGCCCACGAGACCACCTCGCCCTCAGGTGTGGACGGGGCGGGCAGGCTCCACGAGTGGTTGCGGATCCCGTCGAGCGTTTCCGCGCAGAGGTTGAGCGGACGCAGGGTCACGTCGGCGCCCCACGGCGCGTGATCGAAGCCCTCTTCGACGAACGGTGACAGCGCATCCTCGCTGGCATGGCCGCCCGGTCCGTGACCGCAGTCGTGGCCGAGGGCCATCGCTTCCACCAGTGGAACGTTGAGCCGCAGCGCGGCCGCGATCGACCGACCTACCTGCGCAACCTCGAGCGCATGGCTCATTCGGGTGCGCTGGTGGTCGTCGGGAAACACGAACACCTGGGTCTTGCCCGCCAGCCGGCGGAACGCCGAGTCGTGCAGGATTCGGTCTCTATCGCGTTCGAAGCATGTGCGGAACGGATCGGGGGCTTCTTCTGCGCGGCGCTTCCCTGCGTCGTGACCGCGTGTGGCGTTCGGCGCGAGCGCCGATGCTTCCCACGACTCGCGTTCAACTCGATCGAGTGCGGTGACCGCGCCGGTGTGCGCCGACGAGTCGTCGTGGGCGACGACGATGTCGTCGGCGACAGCGTGTCCGGCCATCGTCGAGGCCCAGCGCCGCGCCCGCTCTGCGGCGGCAGACTCGGCGGACACGGGCTCCATCACCCAGACGCTACGAGGGATCGCGTCCAGCCGGTGGGATTCCGGGCACACGCGCGTCGAGTGCGTCATCGTCCCGGGGTGCCAGCGTGCGGCGGGGTTAGCCTCCCCGACGTGTCGCAATTCGTCGACGAGTGTCAGCTCAACGTGCAGGGCGGCGACGGCGGCGCAGGGTGTGTCAGCTTTCGCCGTGAGGGCCCGGTTGCCATGGGCGGACCGAACGGCGGTGATGGTGGCAACGGCGGCGATGTGTGGCTCGTCGCCGATCACAACGTGTCGTCGTTACTCGCCTTTCGGGACCACCCACATCGACGCGCCACAAATGGCACACACGGGAAGGGCAAGGACCTCCACGGCCGCACCGGCGAGTCGCTCGACATCCGGGTGCCGATCGGCACGGTGGCCTACGACATGTATTCGGGGGAACGGCTCGCCGAGCTGAACGCACAGGGCGACCGATGGAAGGCTGCTGCCGGCGGGCGGGGCGGACGCGGAAACCATCGCTTCTTGTCGAACAAGCGACGCGCCCCGAAGTTCGCCGAGCAGGGCGAGCATGGGGAAGAGCGTTGGCTCAAGCTTGAACTGAAGCTGATGGCCGACGTGGCGCTCGTCGGGTTCCCCAACGTGGGCAAGTCGACGCTGATCTCGGTGATCTCCGCCGCCAAGCCGAAGATCGCCAACTATCCCTTCACTACGCTCGAGCCAAACCTCGGCGTGGTCAAGCTCGACGACGACACCGACTTCGTCGTCGCCGACATCCCTGGGCTGATCGAAGGAGCCAGCGACGGCAAGGGTCTCGGGCATCAATTCCTCCGGCACGTCGAGCGGGCGCGAGTGCTGTGCCTGTTGATCGATCTGGCGCCGGTCGAGGGCACGCCGCCACAGGTGCAGCTCGATGTGCTCCTGCGTGAGCTCGGCGCCTACCAACCGGACCTGCTCGAGCGCCCTCGTCTT
>JBCBSO010000081.1:0-10583 GCA_039819205.1 Actinomycetota bacterium | reverse complement strand
GTCGAACACCTTCGACTGCACCCGTCAGGGCAACGCCGTGCGCTGCACGCTCGATGAGCTGGCAGTGGGCGCAAGTGCCTTCATCGGCATCGACGTGACGGTACCGATCGGCACGGTGGGCAACGTGCCCAATACCGCCGAGGTATCGGGACGGGTGCCAGATCCGAACCCGAACAACAACGCCGACACCGACGTGGTCAACGTGCCCGCCGGCGTCCTCCCCGACACCGGTTCCGACATGGGCAACACCCTGCGCATCGCCGGGCTGATCCTCACCGCCGGTCTGGCGCTGGTGGTGCTGACGCTCCGTCGCCGTCGGGAGCAGATGGCCTCATAACGGGCGCCGCATAGAACATCCAGAGAACACGGGTCGATGGCACCCGGACGGTTGCGCACTGCGAGACTGTCCGGGTGCCTGACTCGTTTTCAGCCCCGAATCAGCCAGATGGCATGCCGACAGCGCCGGAGCGCTCGTTTGCCAGCGACAACGCCGCAGGCGCCCACCCGGCGGTGCTCGCGGCCATCGAGAAGGCCAACCACGGTCACGCTCTGGCCTACGGCGACGACGACCTGACCCGCGACTGCGAACGACACTTCGGCGAACTCTTCGACACCGACGTCACGCTGCGCCTGGCGTTCAACGGCACCGGCGCCAACATCCTCGCCCTGGCCAGCGCCCTCGGCTCGTTATCCGGCCCGCACCACGCCGTGGTGTGCACCGACTGGGCGCACATCCACCTCGACGAGACGGGTGCCCCAGAACGCGCCCTCGGCACCAAGCTCGTCCCACTCCCCTGCCCCGACGCCAAGATCACCGCCGACCAGCTCGACGACCTCGCCCACCTGTTTGGCGTCCAACACCACGTACAACCCGGAGTGGTGTCGATCTCGCAGCCGACCGAGCTCGGCACCCTGTACACCGCCGACGAGGTCGCTGCACTCTGTGACCGCGCCCACGACCTCGGCATGCTCGTCCACCTCGACGGCGCACGCATCGCCAACGCCACCGCTGCGCTCGGCGGTGACCGCGCTGCGCTCCGTCGCTTCACCATCGACGCCGGCGTCGACGTCGTCAGCTTCGGCGGCACCAAGACCGGGGCACTCGGGGCCGAAGCGGTGGTGTATCTCAATCCGGACACCGCCCGCGGCTCGGAGTACACCCGCAAGCAGGTCACCCAACTCCCTTCGAAGATGCGATTCCTCGCAGCACAGTTCCTCGCCTTGCTCGACGGAGATCTGTGGATCGAACTGGGCACGCAGGCCAACCGCACCGCAACGGCGCTGCACACCGCAACCAGCGCAATCGAGGGCATCGAGCTCGATGGCCCGCCGGCGGTCAACAGCCTGTATCCGGTCCTCCCCGCAGCAGCGATTGCGCCGCTGCGCGATTGGTCCTTCTTCTGGCCGTGGGATCCTGCACGTCAACAGGTCCGCTGGATGACGGCCTGGGACACGACGGCCACCGACGTCGAGCGATTCACGAACGGTGTGACCGAAGTCCTTGCACGGTGCAATTGACTCGCGGGTCGATTCCACCTAGTCTGAGATCTGGCTCAGCACCCAAATCTTGCCGCTGAGCTGGGGTTTCAGCCACACATCATGCGCTTGAGGGGGCCTGCATGTCCACGATCGATCTACCCATCGAACGGCTTACAACCGACGACGAGTGGATGCGATCTGGTTCCTGTCGAGGGCTGACCCACCTCTTCTTCCCGCCCGCCGCCGAACGCCCACAAGCGCGCGAACGACGCGAAGCCGCAGCCAAACAGGTCTGTGCCGGCTGCCCCGTCCGCACGACCTGTCAGTCGTACGCCCGCGATCATCACGAGTACGGCTTCTGGGGCGGCGAGAGCGAAGACGAGCGCCACTCGGCCGGCTATCGCCTGATCGCCCCGATCGGCGTGCGCGCCCGCGCCAGCTGAACCTCCCGCTGACCTCCGCTGGCCGCCGTGTTCGACGTCACCGTCGTCGGTAGCGCCAACCTCGACCTCGTCGCCCAAACCGAGCGCATCCCCGGTCCCGGCGAGACGCTGCTCGCCGCCGGCTATGCCGAACACCCGGGTGGAAAGGGCCTCAACCAAGCCGTCGCTGCGCGCCGTGCCGGAGCCGCCACCGCGTTCGTTGGCGCCCTGGGCGGCGACGCCGCCGGGGACACCCTGCGCGCGGTCCTGACCACCGAGGGCATCGACGGCACGAACGTCGACGCCGTACACGGCCCAACCGGACGAGCCCTCATCACCGTGTCGGCTGACGCAGAGAACATAATCGTCGTCGTTCCCGGGGCGAACGCCCGCGTTGAGCCACCTGCGTCGCTCGCCCCGACCCGCGTCGTTGCGACGCAACTCGAGATCCCAATCGACACCGTGCAGGCCACGCTCGAAGCGGCGCGCACCATCGGCGCCACCACGGTGCTCAATCCGGCCCCGGCCAAAGATCTCGACCGCCAGTTGCTTGCGCTGGTCGATGTGCTCACCCCAAACGAGCACGAAGTCGCCCTGTTGGGCGGCATCGATGCGCTGCTCGCCGCCGGTGTTGCCGCAATTGTCGTCACGCTCGGTGCGGCCGGGGCCGAGATTCACCGACCTGATCAACCGGTCGAGCGCGTCGTGCCGTTCTCGGTCGATGCGGTGGACACCACCGGTGCTGGCGATGCCTTCAACGGCGCCCTCTGCGCCTGGCTGGCCGACGGAGCGTCGCTCCCCCGGGCCGTCCAGATGGGCTGCGCAGCCGGCGCCCTGGCCGCCACTCAGCGCGGCGCCGTGCCGTCGCTACCCCGGCGAGAGCAGATCGCTGCGCTCGTCGGCTGACAGTTCGATCGCGGTCCAGCCGTCGAGCACCTCGCGAGTGTCAACCGACCACCCGACGTAGGCCTCCTCGACGTCGGCGGTCCGCCCGGCGAGCAGCCCGCTCAGAATCAGCCACCGCTCGGCGCGTTCGCGGACGTCTCCGGCAAGGGCGACCAGCGTGGGCGACAAGATATTGGCCACCACGATGTCGAAGCGGTCGGTGATCGCGCCCACCGGCGTGTCGGTAACGCGCACGACATCATCCACCCCGTTGGTAGCCACGTTGTGCCGGGCGACGTCGACCGCTGCCCCCGACGTGTCGGTGGCCACCACCGCACGCGCTCCCAGACGAGCGGCGACGATCGCCAACACGCCGGTGCCGCATCCGACGTCGAGCACGCTCGGCGCCCGTCCCGCGGCCACGGCCGCGCGGACACGCCGGGCCAACACCGACGTGGACAGCCGGGTGGTCGGATGGTCCCCCAACCCGAACGCCGCCCCCGGATCGATGGTGACGACCAGCGCATCGCTGTCGAGACGCTCGACCGAACACCACTCGGGCGTCAGCACGATGTCGTCAACGCGCACCGGCGCAGCGAACCGCTTCCAGGTCTCCGCCGGCGCCGCGTCGACCTCCTCGATGGTCGTCGACCAACGTGCGGCCAATGCGTCGACGATTGCCGCCGACTCACCATCGCCGACCACGGTGCGCAGCTCGACGACCGAGCCCACGTCGCGCTCCTCGAGCGCCGTGATCCCACAGGCCCACAGCGCGTCGGCCGCGACCTCAGCATCGGTCTGGGGTACCGCGACCACAAGAACGCGCACCGTTGGCGCGTGTGCGGCTGGCCCGTGCCCCGGCGACCCGGTCACCGCAGGCGGCGCAGTTGTGCCGGGTACTCCCGGGCGCGCGCCGCGTAGCTGCGCCACGACTGCTCGATCAGCTCCGCACGCGCCCGATCGGGTTTGACGACCGCCGGCGTACCAACGGCGAGCGCTCCGGGAGGCACCTCCGTGTCGTCGAGCACCACGGAATTGGCCGCAACGATCGAACCTCGACCGACGTGACAGCGATGCAACACCATCGAGGCGTTGCCGATGAGCACCTCGTCGTCGAGCGTGCAGCCTTCGAGGTGAATCAAATGGCCGAGCGTGCAGCGATCGCCGACGATCGTTGGCCACTGTGGTGTGGTGTGCAGCACCGAGTTGTCCTGCACGCTGGAGTACGCCCCGACCTGGATGTAGCCGCCACCGTCCCCACGCAGCACCGCCCCCGGCCACACCGACGACCCGGCGCCGATGCGCACGTCGCCGATCACCACGGCATCGGGATGGACGAACGCAGTGTCGTCGATCTGGGGTTCCCACTCCCCCAGCGCATAGATCGGCATGAAGGCACGGTAGTGGGAGATGATGGGCACGACCATGCCGGCCGAAACCACGCCGGTGGAGTTGATCGGGTGCAAACCGATACGGTTGCAGCAATGTCCCGCAGGATCGACATCGAGCTGACGAGCGCGCTCGCCGACGGCACGTGGACGTGGCGCGCCGCAGGCGCCCGCAAGCCGAACGGCGTGCTCAACAGCACGATCCTCCCCGACGGCGCCGCCGTCGGCGACGAACTCAAGGTCGAGATCGAGCAGATGCTCGACGGCATCGAAGTGCTCTCGGTGGTAAAGGCGCGCGACAAGCCCGGGCGCAACGACCTGCTCGAGTTGATTCCGAGCGAAGAGCCGTTCCAAGCGGTGATCGAAACCAGGGCTCGAAAGAAGGGCGGGCGTGGCGACGGTCGACGCAAGGGTCGCGATGGCGGTCGGCGCGGCGACGGCCGCGGTCGCGGTGACGACGACCGGCGCGACGGCGACGACAATCGCCGCCGCCGCCCGCACTTCGAGGCCCCGCCCGAGCTCCCCCAGCGCCCGAAGCCCAAGCGACTGCGCCCCGGCAAGACGCACCGCAGCGAAGTGCTCGCCACGATTCCCGAAGAGCAACGGCCGATCGCCGAGCTCGCGCTCCAGGGGCTTCCAGCGGTGCGCAGCCGCGTCAAGGAGGACAACACCAAGCTGTCCGCCGAGGGCAAGCCCACGATGCCCGAGGCCACGGTGCTGAAGATGGCCGAAGAGCTGCTCCCCCGGTTGCGCGTGGCCGACTGGCTCGATCGCGCCGAAGCAGCTCAACAGCAGATGGAGCAGCTCGATCTCCGCGATCTGCGCAGCGTCGTCGCAGCGAGCGACGACCCGATGGTCGCCCGCGACGAGTCGACCCGCGCCCTCGCCGAAGAACTCAAGGCGTCGCTGGTACACAAGCAAGACCTCGAGATGAAGCTGTGGGAAGACGACATCAACGCCGCACTCGGCGTTGGTCGCGTGATCCGCGCACTCCGGCTCTCGTCGCAGCCACCGAAGGCCGGCGCGATGTTCCCCCCGGACATCGCCCGCGAGCTGGGGACCGCAGCAACGGCCGCGTTGCAGCCAGACGACTCGCCCGATCGGTGGATTGCCGTGCTCGAGGCCGGTGCGTTCTCCCCCGTGCGTACCCTCGTGGCCCCGACCACACCGCCGAGCCAGATCAGCGATGACCTCAAGGCGACCGCCCTGCGGCTTGGCCCGCTACTGCCCAACGTTGCGGCACTGCTTGGTGTCGACGTACCTGCCGACGCGCCCCGCCCGAAGCCGTTGCGCCCCCAACGACGGGACGGCAAGCGCAACCAGAAACGCGGTGCGGGGAGCGGCGGTGGTGGCGGTGGCGGCAATCGTCGAGACGGCCGCACCGACAACGACGCGTCGCCCGACGCAGCGCCCGACTGATCGTCGGTTCGCATCAGCGGGCCGGGCTTTCCTACGATCCCGGCCCATGTCCGACATCGTCAGCTACGAAGTTCGCGGCCGCGTCGCCGTGATGACCCTCAACCGCCCCGAGGCGCGCAATGCAGTGAACGGCGCCGTCGCCGCCGGCCTCGAAGCGGCGATCGACCAGATGGAGGGCGACGACGACGTATGGGTCGGCGTGCTCCAGGCGAACACCGAGGGCCAAGAACGGCCGGTGTTCAGCGCAGGCGCCGACCTGAAAGAGATCAACTCCGGTAACGCGGCAGCCCTGGCCACCGAGCGTGGTGGGTTCGCCGGATTCGCCTACCGCGAACGCAAGAAGCCGGTGATCGTCGCTGTCGACGGTCTCGCCACCGCTGGTGGTTGCGAGATCGTGCTCGCCGCCGACATGGTCGTCGCCACCACGCGCTCGGCGTTTGGCCTCGCAGAGGCAAAGCGCAACCTCGTGGCCGGCGCAGGCGGCCTGTTCCGCCTGCCGCGGGCAATCGGCCAGGCCGCGGCGATGGAGGCGATCCTCACCGGTGAGCCGATCCCCGCACAGCGGGCCTACGACCTCGGTCTGGTGACGCGCCTCGTCGAACCCGGCGAAGCGAGCACTGCGGCGATCGCCCTGGCCGAGCAGGTCACCGCAGCCGCGCCCATCGCCGTGTGGGAGAGCCGCAAGGTGGTCCTGGCCGCCCACGAGGAAAACGACGAGACGCTCAAGCGGATGACCGACGAGGCCTTTGGCGCGGTGCTCCGCTCCGAAGACACCAAAGAAGGCCTTGAAGCGTTCATCGAGAAGCGCGCCCCGCAGTGGAAGGGCCGCTGAGCCGCTACAGCGGACGGTACGTCGTGATCAGCCGGGCGACGATGCCAGCGCGCTCATAGAGATTCTTGGTGTGCCGGTCGCCGGGCAGTGCTTGCCCTTCGACTGCCGCCATCCCCCGGGCTCGGCCGCGCTCCATCGCCAGCGCCAAGAGTTCATCACCGAACCCCAACTCGCGCGCCTCGGGCGTGACCCACACCTGATCGATGCGCAAGATCGGCTCCACGCCGTCGGGGGCATCGTCGATGGCCACCATGTAGCCGACCACGACGTCGTCGATCATCGCTGCGAGCACGTCGGCCTCGGCGGCTCGTTGGCGCCAGCGATCGGCCACCTCCGGATGCTCGACGAGCCACGGGCCGCCGCCGCGTTGATCGATCAACGCAGCGCGCGCCGCTCGCTCCAACGCGGGCAGTTGCTCGATCAGGTGCGTATCGGCCGGATCGACGACGACGACGTGGGGATCGATCATCGGTCGCGTAGTTGGGCGATCCTGGCCAGCACGGTGCGCCGTTGCCGGGTTGCGCCCTCGTGCGCCTCGATCACGGCGAGCTCTTCGGGAGCGAGGTCGGCGAGCAGTGGCACGATGCGCGCCGCCGCGAGGTCGTCGTAGTCAGCGATCGGCAGGTCGTGCGCCGCCCTGCTGGTGTCAGTGGCGTTGTCATCGGTGGTGTCGTGGTCGCTGGTGTCGCCGTCGACCGTGCTGTCGCCGTCGGGGACATCGGCCGGCGGGGTCAACCGCTGGCGGACCTGTTCGACACCCTGGCCCACCGCCAGCTTGCCGAGAAAGCGCGCCAGCTGGAGTTCCTGATACGCGCGTTCTCCGAGCCCGAACGGCAGGGAGCGGGCGTACTCGGCGATCACGACCGAGCTAGGAGAAGATCGGACAGTCGTCGTCGCTGACCGGGCAATTCGGCGCGTTGGAGCGCACGAGAAGGAAACACGATGGGCACAGCTGCTCGTCCTGCTGTTTCGGCTGGAGTCGCTCGCCGCCTTCACCTCGCGGATCGGGGTCCTCTTCCTCTTCCTCGTCGGCTTCTTCCTCGGCGGTGACCATCCGGTCTTTGAGGATGCGATCGAGATCGGCTTCGACATCGTCGTCGGCGAGCATCTCATCGTCGTCGTCTTCGTCGTCGTCGCGCTTGCGACGAGGCGTGCGCGGCGCATCGCTCGAACTGTCGTCGTCTTCGTCGTCGTCATCGTCGGCCACGTCGTCATCGTCGTCGTCGCCGGCGAGACCGCCTTCGTCGTCTTCGTCGATGTCGTCGTCGTCGGGCGCGGCGACGTCGTCGTCACCCTCGTCGCCGTCTTCGTCGTACTCTTCGTCGTTGATGTCGTCGTCAGCCATCGTGTGCTATCGCCCGCCTGCTCCGGGCATGTGACCCGGTGTACGTCGGTGCGGCGGCAGCATAGGCCTGCCGGACCAAGCACGGGAGAGAGGTGGCATGTGACAGGCGTCACATATCATGTGGACTGACCAGTCGTCCGTTTCGACTCGGCGCGGCGCTCCGATTCCAACCGCTCCAGCTCGGGCGCTTCGGTGGTCATGTGCGTCATCGCCGCGGCGATCGCGTGATGTCCCGCCTGTGATGCGATGAGCCGGTGCATCTCCAACGCCACCCGGCGATACGACGGGTGACCCTGCGGCGATGACCGCAGCTCGAGCATGTGAATTGCCTCGCGCGCGTTGAACTGCATGCTGTACCGCAGGCGATACGCCATGGCCACGGCGTAGGGCGCCTGGTCGGGGTACTGCGCATCGAGCGCATCGAACAACGCGGCCGACCGGCCCATCGCGTCGTCGAAGCGATCGCCGAACCCTGCCGACTCGACGAGCTCGGGTCGGACATAGCCGTGGTTCGGCGTGAGCCGCTGCCACTCGATGGTCAACATCCGGTGCCGCTGCATGTCGCGGAACGCCCCGTAATCGCTCAATACATCGAACCGATAGAAGCAACGCTCGAAGGCCCGCCCCGGCTTGTGCCGTCGATTCTCTCGCTCACCCACGTAGGCCCGCATCAACGAGACCTTCTCGTCGATACCGAGGCCGCGCACTCGGGCGAGGAGCTGTTCTTCAGACAGATGTGAATGGGGATAACAGATCGCCGCGATCGTCTTGTCTTCTGCGTCTGGATCGAAGTCGGTCAATGCGACCTCGGCGACGGGATCGGCGGGTGCCTCGCCGAACAGATCGGCGACGACTGCCGCGGTGTCGGTGCGCGTCGATTCGAGATATTCGCTCCACCGGCCGCCGCGTTCGGGTAGGTCCACGCGGCGCAGGAAGCTCGGGATCACCTTGCGCAGCTCGTGGAGCATGAGATCGGCGTACTCACGAGATTCGGGCAGCGGGTTGGCGCGCATCCGCAGCAACAACGCCTCGAAGGCCTGACCGGTCCCATAGATACCGACGTTGGAGGTCGCCGCAGCAGGCAGGATGCCACGCACGGCATCGAGCGCCTTGGCCCGTGTGGCGGTGCGATACACGAAGTCGCTCTCCTCGCCCTGCGGCACTTCCTCACGCACATGCTCGGTGACCAACTCGGTGGCCTCGGAGTAGGCATCGAACAACCGGTCGAGATCGCCGACGTAGCGCGTGCCCAACGACCCGGCGAGCACGGCAGGATCGCGGAAGTATCGGTAACGGCCGCCAAGGCGGGTGTCGTAGGCGATGTATCTCGTGCTCTGTTCGAGATAACTCATCAACCGACCCCACTCGAGGATCTTGGTCAGCAAGTTCGACGCTTGTTCGCAGGCCAGATGGACGCCGCCGAGCTGGGCCACCGAGTCGTCGCCGTAGTCGAAGAACACCCGCTCGTACAGCTGCTCGGCCCGTTCCAAACCCACGGTCGCATCGATGGTGGCGTCGCCGGTGATGTCCAGATCGCCGACAAACTCGTCGAGAAACAGTCGGCGCAGCGACTTCGGGCTACGGCTATATCGCGCGAACAGTGCGCCCTTCACCACCTCGGGCAGGTTCACCAGCGCGAACACCGGGCCGTCGAGATTGGTGAAGTACCGGCGCAACACATCGGACTCGTCCTCGGTGAATTGCTCGGGGACGTAGACCGCCACGGGGGACCACTCTAGGAGCGCTCAGCGGACGGTCGTGGCATTGCGCGACGCCGTGAACAGGGGCGACGCGCTCAGAGGTACACAATGCCGGCATCGCGACGCACGCTGAGTTCGATGCGTGACGCCGAGCCGGCCGACGCGCCGTCGATGGCTACGGCCAGTGGGCGGTCGAATTCGAGTGTCGTGGCACGTACCGCGCGAGTTGCGATGTCGGGATGCGGCAGGTGCCCTCCGGCCGGCAGTCGGCGCCACGCCTGCCATCGATCGCGCCACGACATCGTTGCGGCGACATCGAAGATCTCGATGCGCCCATCGTTTGGATGTCCGCGGGGCGCCACATCACACGGTCCGACGAACTCAGCGTTCATCGCCGCGACCACGCGCCCGCGCCACGGCCCGCCCCCGAGCCAGCGGCGATGGGCGATGACGTGGGCCACTGCCGGATGCCGTGCACCGTCGTCGAGGCGCACATCGACGAGGTCGATGGGGAAGCTGCGCACCTCGTCGCCGGGACGTGGCGCCGGTCGTTCGATGCGCCCCATCGTGCGCGCTAAGTCACCGCCGGTGACCACCACCCCGGCAACGTCGTTGGTGCTGTCGTCGAGGATGGCGGCGAGGGTGGCGTCGTCGGCGGCGACGGGAACTCCGTCGGGAAGCGCCACGAGGTCGCCCCACGCGTCACCGCGTTTGATCGTCACCCGCCCACTCCCCCGTCGGCCACCACACCGCGCCACGCAGCAACGGCCGCGGCGTCGAAGGCGGCAGCGGTGGCGGAATCGGGCGCAATCGAGGCCATCTGACGCAGGAGGTCGATCAGCTGCTTCATCGTGCGCACGAGATCGCCGCCGCTGAGGTCCTCTTCGTCGAGAATGTCGGTGAGGTGTTCGCCGACCACCCATCCATGGGCGATCGCGGCGAAGCCCGGATCGGGTGTTCGGTGCTCGGTCACCCGGTGACGCCGCTCGACGGCGGTCAGTTCGGTACTGCACTGCCCCAGGAGATCGGCTCGTGCGCGCACCTGCTTCGATGAGAACCACGGTGGTGGTGCCGGTGCGGCGCTGCGGTGCTCGTACACCAGCAGTGAGGCCA
>JBCBSO010000080.1:0-10610 GCA_039819205.1 Actinomycetota bacterium | reverse complement strand
GCGTTGGTGAGGAGATGATTCAGCAGGTCGGCCGACGCGCGGTCGGCCCAATGGACATCGTCGAGGCGCAGGATCGTTGGACGGGTGGCCGCAGGCCGCAACAGCTCGTCGGTGAGGGCTACGAACAGTCGCGGGTCGCGTCCGATGACCAGTTGCTGCTCGTCGTTGGCGCTGGCGTGGTCGCCAGTCACCAGATCGGGTCGGTCGAGCGCTTGGAGCAACGGCACGAAGGGAATCCCGGCGTCGGCCTGGAAGGCCGACGCGTTCACGGTGGCTCCGGCGCGGTGGCGTCGAATGAACTCGTCGGCAAGCGACGTCTTGCCCACGCCTGGCTCCCCGCTGACCGTCACGATGCGCAACTGGCCCTGACGGGCCTCGCTCATCCAGCCGTCGAGCCGGCGCAGCTCCCGTTCGCGGTTCACGAACGGGGCATCGTGAACTCCCTGGTCATCGACGGTTCCGACCACCGCGGCGAGCCTACGTCACCTCGTCCGCTCGGTGAGTTGTCCGTTTGCTGTCCCAGCCGACGCCGTTGACGTCACTCGTAGTAGCGGGTGATCACCTCGGCGACGCAGCTCGGCTTCTCGGCGCCTTCGACCTCGAACACAAAATCGGTCACCACCTGCGCGCCACCGGGAATGTCGTCGACGCTCTTCAATGTGACACCGAGGCGAAGGTTCGAGCCCACTGGCACGGGCGACGGGAAGCGGATCTTGCCGGCGCCGTAGTTCACTCCCATGGTGATGCCCGACACGCCGAACACCTGTGGGGCGAGCATCGGACCGAGCGACAGCGTGAGGTAGCCGTGGGCGATCGGGCCACCGAACGGCCCCGACTTGGCTCGCTCGACGTCGACGTGAATCCACTGATGGTCGCCGGTCGCGTCGGCAAACGTATTGACCATCTCCTGGGTCACCTCGACGTATGGCGAGTATCCGAGGTGCTCGCCGACGAGCGTCTTGAGTTCGCTGAGGCCATCGATCATGCGGGTCATGGCGGCGAGCTTGGCAAACTTGGGCTGTGGGCGACGATTCGACCATCCAGCCGATCGCGGCCCCCGATAACTTGCGCAGCGGCTTTGTTGTACTCGTCGGCCGGCCCAACGTTGGCAAGTCGTCGATCATCAACGCCTTGTGTGGCACCAAGGTGAGCATCGTGTCGGACAAGCCCCAGACCACGCGTCACCGGGTGATGGGCGTGTCGACGCGGCTCGACGGTGACCCACCGTCGCAGCTGGTGTTCGTCGATACGCCGGGACTGCACAAGCCAGTCACGGCGCTTGGCGAGCGGGTCAATGCAACCGCGCTCGACAGCACCGATGGCGTTGACGTCACCTGTCTCGTGCTCGACGCGACGCAGCCCTTCGGCAACGGCGATCGATGGGTTGCCGAACGGATCGGGGCGATTTCGGTCGTTGTCGTGAACAAGCTCGACCGTGCACGGCCCGAGCAGGTGCTGGCGATGCTGCAGACAGCGTCCGAACTCGACGCCGACGCCTACGTGCCGGTCTCGGCGCGTACCGGTGACGGTCTCGACGTGCTGCTCGACGAGATCACCGCTCGGCTCCCGGCCGGACCGCTCTACTTTCCGCCCGACGCAGTGAGCGACGTCAGCGACGAACGGCGCGTGGCCGAACTCGTCCGCGAGCAGCTCCTTGCGGAAACGGCCCAGGAGTTGCCGTACTCAATTGCCACCGAGGTGGTCGAGTGGGAGTGGCCGCGCATCCGCATCGATGTGATCGTTGAACGCGAGAGTCAAAAAGGAATGGTCATCGGCAAAGGCGGCCAGGTGCTCAAACGCGTTGGTCAACGGGTGCGCGAACAGCTCCCTGAGGGGGCCTTCGTCGAACTGCGGGTCAAGGTCGACAAGAACTGGCAGCGACGTCCAGATCGCGTCGAGCGCCTCGGCTACTGATCGCTGTCTCCGTCGCTATCGGATGTGGCGACCGTTGGGTCGGGCAGCGTTCCTTCGTCGACCGTGGTCTCCGGCACCGTGGTATCGGTCACGGTCGTATCGGTGACGTCGACGATCGTGGTGCTGGTTGAACCTGGATCGACCTCGCCGGCGATGAGGACGCGATAGTCGTCGTAGCTCACCGGCTCGCCCTGGCGTGACAGATCGCTGTTGCCCAACTTGACCCGGGTCGGTTCGCCGTCGATGGTGAAGAGCACCAGACCGATGCGCGCCACGTTGGTGGTCATCGTCAACACGATCTGACCGAACGCCTCGCTCTGGTCGAAGCTAGCGATGTCATCGAACAGATCGCCGTCGAGGTCGATGGTCATGATCCCGTCGGCTTCGTCGATCGACACGATCAATCCCTCCTCGATGAGCGAGTCGAGGCCAACTCCTGCCGATCCCACTGGTGGACCGGCTTCGAGGAGGTCTTTGACCTGTGTGGCGCCGAATCCCCGGGGCAACTCCAGCTGAACCGACTGCAGATCGCCGCCAGACAAGAAGTACACCTCGACCGGGGAGAGGGCGATGGTGGTGGTCGTCGGCAGCGCGGTCGTTTGCGGGGTATCCGGGAGTGTGGTCGTTGTGCTGGTGGTCGTTGTGGTGGTGGTCGGTTCTTCGTTGAGGCCGAAGGGGATTTCGGCGGGTGGGATCTCGTCGAAGCTGCTGTCACCGGTCGGAACACCGCAGCCAGCGGCGATGGCAGCCGTCACCGCGGCAACCGCCGCGTAACCACAACGTCGACGGCCGATCACGAGCGCACCGGCTGCGCCGCTGCTGGCGCGGGTTGTGGAGCAATGGGGGTGGTTCCGTGCGGAGGCGTCGGATTGACCACGGCCCGTCCAACGACCTCGCGCGGCACCTCGACGACGAAGCGGGCGCCGCCACCGATGCGGTCTTCAACGCGCGCCGATCCGCCCATCGCCGCGGCGTGCTCCGCGACGAGGGCCAATCCAAGTCCGGTGCCGATCCGGCTGCGCGCCGCACTGCCGCGGGCGAACCGTTCGAAGATGCGGTGGCGTTCGCTATCGGCCACGCCGGGTCCGGCATCCTCGACGGCGATCATCACGCGATCGGCCACGCCCCGAAGCTCAATGCGCACTGCGCCACCGCCGTGCGTGGCGGCGTTGTCGAGCAGGTTGCCCAGGATGCGCTCGTAACGGACGCGGTCGATGGTCACCGTCAGCGGGGCGGCACCGGTTGCCGGCGCAGCGTCTGTGGAGCTGGCCTCGATGGGCACCTCCGGCGCGCCGTATCGGGCGGCGATGCGCCGGGTGAGGTCGACCAGGTCGACATCGTCGACGTTGAGCTCCGGCGGTCCGGCGTCGAGTCGCGACAGCTCCAACAAGTCGATCACCATCGAGTCGAATCGACGGACCTGGCTGACCACGACGTCGAGGGCCTGCTGGGTGCGTTCGGGGATGTCGTCGCGCCGCGCATCGAGTACCTCGACGGCCGCGGTGAGCGCGGTGATCGGCGAACGCAGTTCGTGACTCACGTCTGACGCAAAGCGTGCTTCGCGTTCGATACGGGCCTGCACGGCATCGGCCATCTCGTTGAACGAACCGGCCAAGCGGTCGAGGTCGGGGTCGGACTCCGGTGCCAGTCGCGTGTCGAGCCCGCCCGAGGCGATGTCCTCCGCGGCATCGGCCACCTGGCTGAGCGGGGCCAGCAGCCGTCGGCTGGTGGCCAATCCAAACAGCGAGGCGAGCAACAGCGTGCCGGCTGCCCCGAGGGCCAACGCGGTGAGGATTGCCGTCAGCGTGCTCTCGGTGGCGTCGAGGGAAAAGGCTTCGAAGTACCCCGCGTCGTGGGCGGCCACATACACGCCAACGACGAGATAGTCGTCGCCGTCGATCGCCGTGTATTGCTGTCCGGATCGCCCGGCGGCGACTGCGTCGACGAGACGGACGGGAAACGCGTCGACCTGATAGCGCACGTCGGTCACCACGGTGTCGGTGGCGATCGGGCCGGCCTCGGTGATGCGCAGGGCGGCGAACCCGTCCGATTCGGTGCGCAGTCCGTTCTCGAAGAAGCTGAAGATCGACTCGGGATCGTCCGTCAGCCGTTGGCTGACCTGGTTGGCATTGGTGAACGCCTGATCGCGAGCGTCGTCGGACCGCTCATCGAGCAGGTTGTTCCGGGCGAACCCGTACGTGACGCCGATGAGCACCGTTCCCGCGAGCAGGGCGATGAACACGAAGAACAGCGTGATGCGGGTGCGCAATCGCAGTGTTCGCCGGCGAGCCACGGTTGCATTCTGGCTCAGCATGGGGGTACACCGGTGGCGCCGACGGGACGCGGACCGCCCGGGAGGTGGATCAGGGCTCGGACGGTGGACGCTCGAATAGTGGTCCACGCGCTGCCGGTGAGGCACCAGGGGGAGGAAGGCACCTCACCGGGGCAGCGTGAACAGCCATCATGGTGCTGGTCGGATGTGACAGGCCGACGCTCGGATTGTGCGATTTCGGTAACAAACCGCACGTTTGCGGCAGCCTCACCAGGCAGAATCGGAGGTGACATGGAGTCGCTGCTGTTCATCGAGGACGACGACGGGATTCGCCTCGCGTTGTCGCTGGCGTTGGAGGACGAGGGGTACTCGGTGGCCGAAGCCGGAACCGGCGCTGCCGGTCTGGCCGCATTCGAGCGGCAGACACCCGATCTCGTTCTGCTCGACCTGCGACTGCCCGACATGAGCGGATTCGAGGTGTGCCGGGCGATCCGCTCGACCAGCATTGTGCCGATCATCATCATCACGGCGCAGACCGACACGGTCGACATGGTCGCCGGGCTCGAGGCAGGCGCCGACGACTACGTGACCAAGCCGGTGGTGCCCAAGGAGTTGGCCGCCCGGATCCGTGCCTTGTTGCGCCGCGTTCATCTGCATGCCACACCGAGCGCGCCGGCCTCGATGCACTTTGGTGACATCGAGGTACGAAGAGAGCTTGGTCTGGTGTTCAAGGGCGACCGCGAGTTGAACCTGACCAAGACCGAGTACCGCTTGTTGTGCGAGTTCGCCGACCACGCAGGCGCCGTGTTGTCGCGCGATCAGCTGCTCGAACGCGTGTGGGGCTACGACTACCTCGGTGACTCGCGACTGGTCGACGCCCACGTGCGGCGGTTGCGCCTGAAGATCGAAGACCACCCGGACGATCCCAAACTGATCGTGACCGCCCGCGGCGTCGGCTACCGGTTGGTGGCGTAGAGCTCGTCGATTTCGTCGGCGAATCGGGTCAACACACCGCGCCGCTTGAGCTTCGAGGTCGGCGTGAGCAGGTCCGAGTCGGGCATCCACTCCTCACCGAGCACCTTGACCTTCTTCACCGATTCGGCGTTGTTGAACCCGGCCATCACCTCGGCCAAACCGGTGTCGATCTCGGCGATCACGTCCGGGTTCTCCGCAAGGGCGACCGGATCGGCGTCGGCGCCGCTCAGGCCGTGGCTCGCCGCCCAACTCTTCGCCGCATCGGGGTCGAGCACCACCAGCGCCGACACGAACGGCTTCTGGTCGCCGATCACGCACGCTTGGCCGACGAGCGGAATCATCTTCAGCTCCGATTCGAGGTTGGCGGGGCTGATGTTCTTGCCTCCTGCGGTGATGATCAGCTCCTTCTTGCGATCGACGATCTTCAAGTAGCCATCGTCGTCGAGCACGCCGATGTCGCCGGTGTGCACCCACCCGTCATCGTCGAGCGTCTCGGCGGTTTTCTCCGGCTGACCCAAGTAGCCGACGAACATGTTCGTGCCCCTCGCCAGCACCTCGCCGTCGTCGGCGATCTTCACGTCGACACCGAGACCTGGGGTCCCGACGCACCCCGGCTTGGGGATGTTCGACCAGGTGAGCACAGCGGTGGTCTCCGACATGCCGTATCCCTCGGTGAGCGGCACCCCGATCGCTCGGAACCACGCCAAAATCTCCGCCGGAAGGGGCGCCGCACCGGTGATGCCGATTTCGGTCTGGTCGAGACCGATCAAGCCGCGCACGGTGGTGAAGGCCACCTGATCGAGGAAGTTCCACGTGTCGATCTCTTCTTGCGTGGCGGTGCCAGCGTCCATCTTGGCCTTGATCGGCAGGGCCGCATCGAGCGCTTCGCCGAATGCCTTGGCCTTCTCGGGGTCGGCGCCGAGTGCGGCGTTGACGCCGGCGTAGAACTTCTCCCACACCCGCGGAACGCCGATCATCACGTTGGGCTTCACCGCAGCGGTGTACGCCGCAAGCATCGACGTCTCGGGGCAGCAGGTGAGCTCCGTGGCGAAGTCGACGAGGTAGTAATGGCCGAGCAGCCGCTCCATGATGTGTGCCATCGGCAGATACGACACGTGACGCTTGCCAGCGAAGTTGTCGATGTCGGTCTGCACCTTCATGTTCTCGCCGACCGCTTCGAGCGTCCACACGACGTTCTGGTTCGAGAGCATGACGCCCTTGGGCGGCCCGGTCGTGCCCGAGGTGTAGATGATCGTGGCCAGCCCATCGGGTGTCGCCAGCTCGGCGGCTGCGGCGAGGTCGACGGGGGCGCTCTCCGCGAGCGATGCGTATCGCACAATGTCGTCACCAACGCCCTCTGCGTCCTCGAGGATGACCACGTTCTCCAACGCAGGCAGCTCGCCGCGCACCTTGAGCAGACGCTCGAGAAAGCCCATGTCTTCAACGATCGCCAGCTTGGCGGAACAGTCGTTGGCCAGGTACTCGATCTGTTCTGGAGCTGACGAGTTGTAGATCGATACCGGTGTGGCGCCGCGGAATAGAACGGCGAGATCGAGTGCATGGAATTCGGGCCGGTTGCGCATCATCATCACGACGGTGTCGCCGGGACCGATACCGAGCGACTCGAGGCCAGCGGTGAGCCGCGCCGTGAGGTCGGCGAGGTCGCCGAGGGTCCACGAGTTGAACTCCTCGTAGGGCGGCAAACCTCCGCTCGGGTCGTCGACCCAACGAATCACCGACACGTCGCGGTTCCGTTCGAGGTTGGCGAGGAAACGAGTCGGCAGCGTCTGCCCAGCCACGCGGGCGTCGAGCTCTTCCCTGGTGATCGTGTCGGTCATGTCGTCAGTGTCGCACGTGTGACCAATGGCACGCCAGGGCGGCAATCGGGTCGCGTTGGGCTACGGCGACCAGTTGGGTCGTCGCTTCTCGGCGAATGCCGCCATTCCCTCGGCTGCGTCGGGTCCCGAGAACAGTCGCTCCGACAGCTCACGCATCTCCTCGAAGGCGTCGTCTCGGGGCAGGTCGGGCACGCGGTGCAACATCGCCTTCGTCTCCGCTACGGCGGTCGGGGCGCCCGCCTGGACACCGGCGCATAGCGCACCGACGGTGCCCGCAACATCGTCGGTGACGTGCGATATCAGGCCGATCGCCCGCGCTTCGGTCGCATCGAAGGCCGCTCCGGTGAGCATCGCCGCTGCGATCTGTGACGGTGCGACACGGCGCAGGATGGGCACCGAGATGATTGCTGCGGCGACACCGATGCGCACCTCGGTGAGGGCGAACGTGACCGTCGACGCGACCACGACGAGATCGCATGAGGCCATCAGCCCGATCCCGCCGGCGCGCACTGCGCCATCGACTGCGGCGATCGTCGGGCGCGGCGTGTCCATCAACCGACGGAGCACGTCGACGAACGGCGACGAGTCCGGCGGTCCATCGCGCCGCTCCTTCAGGTCGGCGCCGGCACAGAAGGCTGGGCCATCGTGGGTCAGCACGATCGCTCGGGCGTCGGCCGCCTCGGCGGTGTCGAGGCGCTCGTGCAGCTCGGCGACCAGTTGGCGCGACAGCGCATTGCGGTTCGACTGCGAATCGAGCGTGATGGTGGCGATCCCATCGGCGAATGCCAGGTGGACAACCTCGTCCGTCGATCCGTCTGTCATGAGACTCCTCCAGGGCTGCTCGGTCGGGTCGCGAGACGCGCCCAGTCGGACACCTCGCAGAACTGCTCGATCATGCCGTATGGGTAGGGCGGCAAGCCGGGGGCAGAGACGTTGTCGAGCCGGCGCCGTTCGTCGGCGCTGAGTTCGAAGCTCGTCGCCGCAAGGTTCTCTACGAGCTGGCCTGTGGTGCGCGCCCCGAGCAACACCGTTGCCACGCCGGGCCGACCTGCCACCCAGGTCAATGCGACGTGTCCCCATGGCACACCGCGTGCGCTGGCGATGTCGTCGACAACGTCGAGCACTCGCCACGTTTTTTCGTTGTTGCGCGCGTCGTAGGCCTCGACACCGCGCTCGGGATCCTCGCCAAGCCGGGTCGCTCCTGTCGGACGGTCTTCGCGGGTGTACTTGCCGGTGAGCCAACCACCACCGAGCGGCGACCACGGAGCGAGACCCAGATCCGCATCGAGCGCGAACGGCATCACCTCCCACTCGATCCCGCGGTCGAGCAGGTTGTACTGCGGTTGAAACGCGACGGGCCGGACGAAGCCATGCGCCTCACAGAGCGTGACGATCCGGGCGAGTTGCCAGCCCGTGCAGTTCGACCAACCGATATGGCGAGCGCGGCCCGAACGAACGATGGTCGACAGTGCGTCGAGCGTCTCGATCAACGGCGTGTGTGGATCCCATCCGTGCACGTAGTACAGGTCGACGGCGTCGAGGCCGAGTCGCGCCAGGCTGGCGTTGAGCGACAACTCGAGCGAGCGGCGGGATGCGCCCGTTGAGCCGAGTGGCGGACCGAACCGCCCCTTGGTGGCGATGATCAGATCATCGGTTCGTCCGCGGGCGGCGAGCCAACGTCCGATGATCGACTCCGACGCGCCGTCGGGTCCGTACACATCGGCGGTGTCGATGTGGTTGCCGCCCGCGTCGACGAACAAGTCGAGTTGGGCGTGGGCGTCAGCTTCTGGCGTCTCGGCGCCGAACGTCATCGTGCCGAGCGCGAGCGGGGCGACGAGCGGTCCGCCGGCGCCGAGCTGGCGACGGGCGGTGAGCGGTGCGGTGTTGGTCATCGTGCTGCATCCTCGCGCGCGGCGATCGTGCTGGCAGAGGGACCAACGGCCGGTGACGTGCCCCGGGGAGTCTCGCTAGTGTCGGCGATGTGAACGAGGACATGCTCCAGAAGGCACGCTCGGCGCAGGGGTTCATCGCTGCGCTCGACCAGAGCGGCGGCTCCACACCGAAGGCGCTGCGGGCGTACGGCATCGCCGACGATCAATGGTCGAACGAGGAAGAGATGTTCGATCTCATTCATCAGATGCGCACGCGGATCGTTACGTGTCCGGCGTTCACCGGCGAGCGCATCCTCGCCGCGATCCTCTTCGAGCAGACCATGGATCGGCAGATCGAGGGCAAGGGATCCGCCGACTACCTATGGTCGGAGAAGCGGGTCGTGCCGTTCCTCAAGGTCGACAAGGGCCTCGCCGACGAAGACGACGGCGTCCAGCTGATGAAGCCGATCCCCGGCCTCGACGAACTCGTCGCCCGCGCCGTCGGCCTCGGCGTGTTCGGCACCAAGATGCGCTCGGTGGTCAAGGCGGCGAGCGAGTCGGGCATCGCGGCGATCGTCGACCAGCAGTTCGCCGTCGGCGAGCAGATCCTCAACGGCGGTCTGGTGCCGATCCTCGAGCCCGAGGTCGATATCACCATCGCCGACAAGGCCGAGGCCGAGTCGATCCTGCGCGATCGCATCGTGGACCACCTCGATGCGTCGAGTCGCGAGGTGATGCTGAAGCTGTCGATCCCCTCGGTCGACGACTTCTACCGCCCGCTCATCGAGCACGACAACGTCGTTCGTGTCGTCGCGCTGTCGGGCGGCTACTCGCGCGACGAGGCCAACGAGCGGCTGGCCCGCAACCACGGCATGATCGCCAGCTTCTCGCGGGCGCTGTCGGAGGGGTTGACGGCGCAGCAGACCGACGCTGAGTTCAACGCCGAGATGGACGAGGCGATTGCCTCGATCTTCGCCGCGTCAATCACCTGAGCGGACCGCCGCGCCGAACTGTGTGCAAAATCCGGCGCGAGGCGCCGGGAATCCCCGGTTTTTCGGGAAGTCGTTAGCTCGTGATGTCGCGCAGGAACGCTTCGGCGTCGGCGCGGTGCCGGGTGCGGCGCATCGGCGGGAGCGCGTTGACGATGTCCCACCGGTAACGCGCCGTGCCCAGTCGCTTGTCGAGGACGGCGACGGCACCGCGGTCGGTGCGTGAGCGGATCAGCCGACCCGCCGCCTGGGCGAGCAGCATCGACGCGCGGGGAAGATCGATGTCGGCGAACGCGGTCGGTCCGAGTTGTTCGCGGCGGGCGCTGAGCAACGGGTCGTCCGGCCGCGGGAACGGAATGCGGTCGATCACTACCAGCGACAGCGTGCGCCCCGGCACGTCGACCCCTTGGAACAACCCGGCGGTGGCGAACAGGCAGGTCGCTTCGTCGGCGGAGAACTTCTCGATCAGTGCGGGCTTGGGCAAGTCGCGCTGAGTGAGCAGCGGCACCTCGATGCGCCCGCGTAGTGCCTCGGCGGCTTCGTCCATGGCGCGATAGCTGGTGAACAGCGCCAGCGTGCGTCCGCCCGCTGCGGCGATCAGCGCTTCCAGTTCGTCGTTGGCGGCATCGCGGAACGCCGCGTCGTTCGGATTGGGCAGATGCAGCGCGCAGTACAGCAACGCGTTGGCGTCGTAGTCGAAGGGACTCCCGACATCGGCCTCGGTGACCGACTCGCTGCCGATTCCCACCCG
>JBCBSO010000079.1:0-10630 GCA_039819205.1 Actinomycetota bacterium | reverse complement strand
GCGTGGGTCGTCGCCCAGGCGTGGAAGCGGCCCACCGCCCTCCGCACGGGTCTGATCGTGTGGCCCGTCGTTGTTGCTGTCGGAATGTTGCTGCGGCGGTTCGTGTTCGACGACGGCACGGCCACCTCGTTCGTCATCGTGACCACGATGTTCCTCGGCGTGTTCCTCATCGGCTGGCGGGCAGTTGCCGCGCTCGTTGAACGTTCGCGACAGTCGGACGATTCGACACCCGTAACCGCTCACTAGCCTCCCGCACGATGGCCGACACCACCACCCCTGCCGCTGGCGACCGCGCCCCGGCGTTCCACCTCTCCGACCAGCACGGCGACAAGTTGCGCCTCTCGTCGTTCAAGGGCCGCCACGTGCTCGTGTACTTCTACCCGAAGGCCGACACTCCCGGTTGCACCACCCAGGCGTGCGGGCTCCGCGACATCGCCAACGATGTCGGCGACACGGCGATCGTCGGGATCAGC
This sequence comes from Actinomycetota bacterium, assembly GCA_039819205.1. Classification (GTDB taxonomy): domain Bacteria; phylum Actinomycetota; class Acidimicrobiia; order Acidimicrobiales; family Ilumatobacteraceae; genus JABSQH01. The sequence continues at coordinate 10,157 of JBCBSO010000079.1, read as the reverse complement.
CCGGATCAACCTGCCAAGCTGGCCAAGTTCGACGACAAGTACGGCCTCGGCTTCACGCTGCTCTCAGATCCCGAGCACGCGGTCGCCGAGAAGTACGGCGTGTGGACCGAGAAGTCGATGTACGGCAAGAAGTACATGGGCGTGCAGCGCTCGGCATTCCTCGTCGGGCCGAACGGCAAGATCGTCGAGGCGTGGCCCAAGATCAGCCCGAAGGACACGCCGAAGAAACTGCTCGCGGCGTTGGGGTAGCGCCTACAGCCCGGCGGAGCCCGCCGCGCCGTGGATGCGCCACAGCTCGTTGATCGCCCGCTGGATACGGACGTACCAGATGATGTTCCCAATCAGTGGCAGCAGGAACCAGAGACCCCACAGGGTCGTGATGCGCGGCTCTCGACCTTCGTTGCGGTAGATCTGCTCGACCTCACTCGCCATCAGGAACATCGTGGCTGGAGAGATCAGGAGCGTGATGAACAGGTACCCGACGCCGCCGATGCCGCGGCCGGAGTAGCGCTGCAGCTCGTCGCCGTTCTGATACGACCACACGATCGTCCAGATGCCGAACGTGATGATCGACAACAGGATCACGAGCCCGATCGAACGTCGCTTGCCGATCACCACCGGCGGAGCGGGTGCGGGCGGCGGGGAAGCGGAGGGAACCGGCGGAGGCGGGGAGGCCGAGGGGACCGACGGAGGCGGAGGCGGCACATCGCTCATGTGCGCAACGTACCCACCGCCATCCCGCGCGTCGAGGATCGCCTCGCCACCGGGATGACGACGACCGCAACGACCACGGCGTCACCGTGGTTCGGCTCGCCGGCTACCAGGCCCCGTTTGGCAAGCTCGTCGTCGATGACAACCGACACGTCCTCGCCCGCCACCGCACCCGACTCGCCATCGATCGAGCGCGATCCCGCCGAGCTCGGATTCGATGCCGGCCGCCTGAGTCGAATCGACCGTCACTTCGCGCAGTACGTCGACGACGGACGGCTCGTCGGATGGCAACTCGCAGTGAGCCGGCGCGGCGAGACGGTGCACCATGCCACCTACGGCAACCGCGACACCGAGAGCGGAGCACCGTTCGCGCCAGACTCGATCGTGCGGCTCTTCTCGATGACCAAACCCATCACCTCGGTTGCCGCGATGATGCTGCACGAAGAAGGTGCGTTCCAGCTCAAGGACCCGATCAAGCGCTGGTTGCCCGAGTTCGCTGACATGCGCGTGTTTCGCGGCGGATCATCGGTCGCCCCGATCACCGAGCCGGCGACCGAACCGATTCAGGTATGGCACCTGCTGACGCACACGTCCGGCCTCACCTACGGGTTCCACAACAGTCACGTCACCGACGCGCTCTATCGCGAGGCCGGCTTCGAGTGGGGCGCTCCACCCGACCTCGATCTCGCTGGCTGTTGTGAGCGGTGGGCGTCGCTCCCACTCGCATTCCATCCGGGCAAGGAGTGGCTGTACGGCGTGTCGACCGATGTACTCGGACGCCTGGTCGAGGTGATCTCGGGCCAGTCGCTCGCCGAGTTCTTCACCGAGCGGATTTTCGAGCCACTCGGGATGACCGACACCGCCTTCCATGTGCCGGCCGAGCAGCGCGATCGGCTGGCCTCGCTGTATGTGCCGATGCCCGGCACCCGTCAGGCGGTTCCGGCCCCAGGCGGGCTCGATCGGGTGAGCACCTCCGACCCGGCGATGCTGAGCGGCGGCGGCGGGTTGTGCGGCACCGCGGCCGACTACTTCCGGTTCTGCCACATGTTGCTCAACGGTGGCGAACTCGACGGTGTGCGTCTGCTCGGCACGCGCACGGTCGACTTCATGGCCCAGAACCATCTGCCCGGCAACGCCGACCTCGAGCAGTACGGGCGGCCGTTGTTCGCCGAATCGAGCTTCGATGGGGTCGGCTTCGGGCTCGGGTTCTCGGTCACGATGGACCCGGTGCACAACAAGGTGCTCGACAACCCGGGCGAGTACGCCTGGGGCGGGGCCGCTTCGACGGCGTTCTGGATCGACCCTGTCGACGAGATCGTGGCCGTGTTCTTGACCCAGCTGTTGCCCTCCTCGACGCACCCGATTCGACCCGAGTTCAAGACGCTCGTGTACCAAGCCCTCGTCGACTGACGTGTAACGCTGGCCCGCGTTAGGGCGTGTCGGGCGGGCCCGCTTTGAGGCGGATGTACAGGTAGATCAGGCCGACGAGCACGACCAGGATCAACAGCATCTGGATCAGGAAGCCGAACACCGAGAAGAACAGCCGGAAGGCCAGCACCAACAACAGCGCGACGACCAACCAACCGACGACGCTGGCGCCGAAGCTGCGAAGACGGTCCATCGCAGCCGTACTCAGATCACGTTGGTGACGGCGCCGGTCTCGGCGCCTTGCACCAATTTGGCGTACTTGCCCAACACACCAGAGGTGTACCGGGCCGGGTTCGGCGACCATCCGTCACGGCGAGCGGCGAGTTCTGCATCGTCGACCAACAGGTCGAGCGAGGAGTTGGGCACGCTGATGCGGATGCGGTCGCCGTCGTGCACGAAGGCGATCGGGCCGCCATCGGTGGCCTCGGGGGCCACGTGGCCGATGCAGAAGCCCCACGTGCCACCAGAAAAGCGCCCGTCGGTGATCAGGGCGCAATCGCTGCCCCTGCCGGCACCCTTGAGCGCACCGGTGATCGCCAACATCTCGCGCATCCCCGGGCCGCCCTTCGGTCCCTCGTAGCGGATCACCAGGACCGTCCCCGGTTCGATCGAGCCGGCGAGGATCGCATCCATCGCCTCGGACTCGTCGTCGAACACGCGCGCCGGCCCCTCGAACTCCTGCTGGTCGGCGGTGAGCCCGGCGACCTTCACCACCGAACCTTCGGGTGCCAGCGAGCCGCGGAGCACGTTGATTCCGCCCTCGTGATGGAGCGGTTGGTCGATCGGATACACGACGACGCCGTCGGGCGCAGGAGGTTCGATCTCGGCGAGGTTCTCCGCCATCGTCTTGCCCGTGACGGTCAACACGTCGCCGTGCAGGAGGCCCTCGTCGAGCAGCATCTTCAGCACCACCGGCACACCGCCGACCCTGTCGAGGTCGGTCATGTGGAACGTTCCGCCCGGCTTCATGTCGGCCACGTGCGGCACGCGGGCGGCGACGCGGTTGAAGTCCTCGAGCTCGAGTTCGACGCCGGCCTCGTGGGCGATCGCCAGCAGGTGGAGGACAGCGTTCGTCGAGCCGCCGAGCGCCGAGGTCACCGCAATCGCGTTCTCGAAGGCCTGCTTGGTCATGATCTGACGCGGCCGAATGCCGAGGCGGAGCATGTTGACCACGGCCTCACCCGACCGTCGAGCATCGGACTCGCGCCGGCCGTCGACAGCCGGCGGTGATGCCGTGCCCGGCAGGCTCAGGCCGAGTGCCTCGGCGATCGAGCTCATCGTGTTGGCGGTGAACATCCCGCCGCACGCCCCTTCGCCGGGGCATGCCTTGCGTTCGATGGCGTCGAGCTCGGCATCGTCGATCGTTCCCGCCGCGTGCGCGCCAACCGCTTCGAACACGCTCGTGATGTCGAGCGCCTGGCCGTTGTGCTCGCCCGGCAAGATCGAGCCGTTGTAGACGAACACGCTGGGGAGGTCGAGGCGGGCGGCGGCCATCAGCATCGCTGGAATCGACTTGTCGCAGCCGGCCAGTCCGACGAACCCGTCGAATCGCTCGGCATGGACAACGGTCTCGACCGAGTCGGTGATGACCTCACGCGAAACGAGCGAGGCACGCATCCCTTCGTGGCCCATCGAAATGCCGTCACTCACCGTGATGGTCCCGAACTCGAGCGGGAAGCCGCCGGCCTCGAACACGCCCTCCTTCGCGTGGTGGGCGAGCTTGCGCAGCGTGACGTTGCACGGCGTCACCTCGTTCCACGACGAGGCGATACCGATCTGCGGCTTGACCCAGTCGTCGTCGCCCATGCCGACGGCCCGCAACATGGCCCTCGACGGCGCCTTCTGCATGCCGTCGGTTACGTCGCGCGAGCGCGGCTTCACGTCGACCGGTGTGTTCGTGGTGCCGGACCCGTCGTTGCCCTCGCTCATGGCGCCGAGGCTACTGGCGGCGCGGCAGGCCGACGCTGTGCGACAGCGCGCCGACCGGTGGCACAATGCCCCCATGGCCGACGTCCGCGAGACCAAGCTGCCCGGCGTCGGAGTACGCCACGAGTTCACCACCGACGACGGCGAGCACGTCGGAGTGCTCGTCCATCGCGATGGCCGCCGTGAGCTGCTGGTGTACGACCGCGACGATCCCGACGCGTGCCGCTGGATGCTCAGCATGTCCGCCGCCGACACGCGCACGATCGGTGAGCTCCTCGGCGCCAGTCGGGTCACCGAGGAGGTCGACGCCGTCGTCCGCGAAGAGATCGAGGGCTTGTCGATCGAGTGGATGGAGATGCCCGACGGGTCGGCCATGGACGGGAGAACCATCGGCGACGGCGAGTACCGCACGCGCACGGGGGCATCGATCGTTGCCGTGATCCGCGGCGAAGAGACGATTCCCGCACCGGGTCCCGATCAAGCGATGCACGCCGGCGATGTGATCGTCGCCGTCGGCACGAACGAGGGCCTAGTGCGCGTGCGCGAGATCCTCCGCTCCTGATCGCTGTGATCCACACCTTGCCGACGGGCGGCGCTGCGTGCTGATCGCCGCTGGGAGCGCCGACGTTGCGCTCGCCTTCGTGGAGATCGGCGCGGTCACGCTCGGACTGGCGTTGCTCGCTCGATTTGCCGGATGGCTCGGGCTCACCGCCGTGCCGTTCTACCTCATCGCTGGATTGGGCCTCGGCGAAGGCGGGATCTCCCAGCTGGAGGACTCGATCGAGTTCATCGAGATCGCATCAGAACTTGGCGTGCTGCTCCTGTTGTTCACCCTCGGCCTCGAGTACTCAGAGAGCGAGCTCCGATCGGGACTGCGCACCGGCACCCGCCCTGGGGCGCTCGACATGACCCTCAACGCCCTCCCCGGCGTCGCCCTCGGCCTACTGCTGGGCTGGGAGCCGCTCGCCGCCGTGCTGCTCGGCGGGGTCACGTGGATCTCCTCGTCGGGGGTCGTCTCCAAGGTGTTGAGCGACCTCGGCCGTCTCGGATTTCGTGAGACCCCCGCGATCCTCAACCTGCTCGTGATCGAGGACCTGGCGATGGCGATCTATCTCCCCACGGTCGCCGCGCTCATCGTTGGCGGCAGCCTGTCGAGCACCATCGTGAGCGTGGTGATCGCGCTGACCACGGTGTCGGTGATCTTGCTCGCCGCACTGCGCTTCGGCGGCAAGCTGAGCGACCTCGTGGTCGGCGGCGGCAACGAGGCACTGATGTTGATGGTGTTCGGGTTGACGGTGCTGGTCGCCGGTATCGCCCAGCAGCTCGAGGTCTCCGGGGCGATCGGGGCATTCCTCGTCGGTCTCGCACTGAAGGGCGAGGCCGCCGAGCGACTGCTCACACTGTTCGAGCCGCTGCGCGACCTGTTCGCCGCCTTCTTCTTCCTCTACTTCTCGTTCCAGATCGACCCGGGCGATCTGCTGGGCGTGGCGCTGCCGGCGGTCGGGCTCGCACTGTTCACCGCGGTCACCAAGGTGATCACGGGCTGGTACGCCGCCGGGCGCATCGGCGCTGCCCCACGAGGTCGGCTGCGTGCCGGCACCGCGTTGATCGCCCGCGGCGAGTTCTCGATCGTGATCGCCGCGCTCGGCGCCAGCCTCGTCGACGGTCCGGAGCTCGGCGCGATCGCCGCCGGGTACGTGCTGCTCACAGCGATCCTCGGCCCGGTGCTCACGAAGTTCTACGACCGGATCCCGCTCCCCCAGCGTTTGGCCACCCCGCGCACAACCGCGACGACGGCGTCGTAGCTGCGCAGCGTTCCAGCCGAGCCTCTAGGTTCGGACCATGACCGTCTACGACGACATCCTGTCGCTGCGCCGTACCACCGGCTCGATCATCTTGATGACCTATCGCGGTGATTGGTGACCGTATTGCTGCGGCCAGCTCGTGCGGTTGGCAACACAATACGACCGGATCCACGCGGCGGGCGCCGAGTTCGCCGCCGTCAGCGTTGATGACGATGTCCGCCAGGCAGGGATGGCCACGCGCTGGGGTCTGAGCCACTCGCGGATGGTGTCCGACCCGGGCGGCGAGCGCTATCTCAAGCCCCTCGATCTGTTCAGTCCCGACGAACGTGACGGCATTGCACTGCCGGGAATGATCATCGTCGACCCCGATGGGAACGAGGTGTACCGGTACCAGGGCCGCGACTTCGCCGATCGGACCAACGACGACGATCTATGGGAGACCCTCGCAGGGCTCGGCGGTGCACCAGTCGACCCGCCGCCGTGGACACCCGACGTCGACGTGCCCGACGACCTGCGGGGGTTCTTCCGACCCCGCGACTTCGGGCCGTACTTTCGCGGGAACTTCTACGGTTCGGTGGCCATCGAGATGCGGCTGACGGACGCCGACAGCGCGGCGATCGCCCACCAGCACGGCGCGATGTCGAAGGCCAACGTCGACGCCTTCGACGCCTGGCGCGAGCACATCGCGCTGTAACCCCAGACGACAGCACCGGTGTGACAGCTGGGGTCTGACCCCAACTGTCACAGTCGCCGGTCATCGTCGGCCGAAGCCGAACAACTGCTGGCCCACCTTGCGCATCTGGATCTCTTCTGATCCTTCGGTGATCCGATAGCGCCGGTGGTGCCGGTAGATGTGCTCGAAGGGCATGTGTCGCGAATAGCCGACGCCGCCGCAGGTCTGCATCGCCCGGTCGGCGGCGTCGCAGGCAAGGCGATTGGCTCGGTAGTTGCACATCGCCACGAGATGGGTGACCTCGCCATAACCATCGGTGACGTGGTCGATGGCGTCGAGCTGTGCCGCCGTCGATCGCACGAGCTGGCGCAGCATTGCGGCTTCGGTGTGCAACTCGACCAACGGAAACTGAATGCCCTGATTGACTGCCAGCGGCTTGCCCCACGTGGTGCGGGCCTTCGAGTAGGCAACGGCCTCGTTCACGCAGAACTGGGCGGCACCGAGCGACGACGCGGCTTGGCGGATGCGGTTCTCGTGCACGAAGTGCTGGGCGAGCTCCAAGCCGCGGTCGACCTCGCCGAAGACCGCGTCGTCGCCAACACGCACACCGGACATCGACACCTCGGCGTGGTCGGTGGGCATGTTGAACGTCCACCAGAAGAAGTCGACGTTGAAGCCCGGCGAGTCGGTGGGAACGAGGAACGCAGTGATGCCCAGCGGACTGCCAGGCTCGCCTGACGTTCGGGCGAAGATGATGTCGTGGGTGGCGTGGTGGAGGCCGGAGTTCCACCGCTTCATGCCGTCGATCACCCACTCGTCCCCATCGCGCCGCGCGGTGGTTTCGAGGTAGGTGGCGTCGCTGCCGTGGTTCGGCTCGGTCAGGCCGAACGCCAATCGTTTGCTGCCGTCGAGAAAGCCCGGCATCCACTCGGCCTTCTGTGCCTCGGTGCCGAAGTCGCGCATCATCAGCACGGTCGGGAAGTTGCCGACGATCGACGACTCGTTCTGCAGGTCGTTGTGCAGACCGAGCCCCTTGGTGGCCATGTGCTCGCGGATGATCGCCATCTCGAGGTTGCTCGCATCGCGCCCACCGAACTCCGCTGGCAGCGCCAACCGCAGCCAGCCGGCAGCATCCGCGCGGCGGCGCATCTCACGGAGTAGGTCCTCCCACTCCTGGCGCGGCACGCCGCCGTTGTCGAAGTCGGTGCGCGCCCATTCGCGGCGATGGTCGAAGAAGCGGATGTTGTCGTCGGTCTGTTCGAGGGGCCGGATCTCGGCCTCGATGAACTCGTCGATCTCGTCGAGCGTCGTCTGGATGTCGGCGGGAATCGAGAAGTCCATGCCCGAGTGTCGCGACGCGTCGAGCGTGGCGACGAACCGGCGCGGCTACTGGTTGCGTTTCTGGTTGAGCAAGATGTTGACAGCCTTGCCGTCGGCTTGCCCCTTGGACGCCTTCATCACCGCGCCGACGATGGCGCCCTGCGCTTTCTTCTCACCCGCGCAGAACTTGGCCCAGGCATCGGGTTGCGCCTCGATCGCGGCGTCGACCATCGCTTCCAGCTCGCTGGTGTCCATTGCCTCGAAGCCCTTGTCGGCGGCGATCGCCCGCGGATCGCCGCCACCGTTGTCGACGAGCGCGGCGAGAATCTCTTTGGCCTGGGTCGCCGTGATGTCGCTTGCGGTCTCCATCTTGGTCAGCTCGGCGAGCGCGCTCGCCGGCACTGCTGGGGCGTTGCCAGCCTCGGCGTATGCCTCTTTGACGTGCACGATCGCCCGGCCGGCGTCGCCGCCCGCGTCGCGGACCGCCAGGACGTAGTCGTCCTGTCCCCGGTCGACCACCACACGCACTGCCTCCGCGTCGGCGTCGAGACCAACAGCGCCGCCCAGCTGCGCCCGGCGGGCCGCTGGGAGCACCGGCAACGACGCGCGCACCTCGTCGATCCACGCCGGATCGGGGTCGACTACCACCAGATCGGGCTCGAGGAAGTACCGGTAGTCGTCGGCGTCTTCTTTGGAGCGCAGCGTGTGTGTGCGCCCATCGTTCTCGTCCCAGTGGCGCGTCTCTTGGCGCACCGCGTCACCGACGTCGAGCAGCGCAACCTGACGGCGCGCCTCGTAGTCGATGGCCCGGCCGACCGAACGCACGCTGTTGAGGTTCTTGATCTCGCACCGGGTACCCAACTCGGCGCCCGGACGTCGCACGCTGACGTTGGCGTCGACGCGCATCGAGCCCTCTTCCATCTTGGCGTCGGACGCGCCGACGGCAACGAGGATCGACCGCAGCTCGCTCACGTAGTCGCGCGCCTGATCGGGCGAACGCATGTCGGGCCGGCTGACGATCTCCACGAGCGGGATTCCGGCGCGGTTGAAGTCGATCAACGAGTGCTCGCTGCCGTGGATACGCCCGCCTGCGCCGCCGACATGAGTCGACTTGCCCGTGTCCTCTTCGAGGTGTGCGCGTTCGATCTCGATGCGGGTTCCATCGGGGAGGTCGAGCCACCCATCGACGCAGATCGGCTCGTCGTACTGGCTGATCTGGTACGCCTTGGGCATGTCGGGATAGAAGTAGTTCTTGCGGGCGAAGGTCGACCGTTGGATCGTGCAGTTGAGCGCCATCCCGAGGCGCATCGCAAGCTCCACAGCAGCTCGGTTGAGGACTGGCAACGCACCGGGGAGGCCGAGGGTGACGGGGTCGATGTTCGTGTTCGGCTCATCGCCGAATCGATGGGGCGACGCCGAGAACAACTTCGTATTCGTGTCGAGTTCGACGTGTACCTCGAGTCCGACGACCATCTCGTAGCCATCGTGCTCCCAGGCGGCGGAGCCGGCGTCGGTTGTCGCTGCATCGGTCACGGCGGCGAGGCTAGCGACGGGCTGCGTGCGACACTTCGTGGAATGAATCCCGCATCGGCGTATCAGGACAGTCGCGATGCGCTGGCGGCGTTCGCCGACCACGAGCGAGGCGAGCAGATGGCCCGTTACATGCGCGATCAGTTCGCGTTCTTCGGCGTTGCGTCGCCCGATCGCAAGCGGGCCGCCGCTCACGCGACAACGGCGGCTAAACACGCTACGCCGGACGAGCTGCTCGACTTCGCCGATCGCTGCTGGGACGCTCCCGAGCGCGAACTGCAGTACGTCGGCGCCGACGCCCTGCGCGCTGGCCGCACCGCCTTCGGCCCCGACCACCTCGACCGTCTCGCTGGGCTGATCACCACGAAGTCGTGGTGGGACACGGTCGATTCGCTGGCCCCATATCCGGTGGGTTCGGTCGTCGATCGGCACCCCGATACCACCCTCGTGATGGACCGCTGGATCGACAGCGACAACATCTGGATTGCGCGCAGCGCACTGTTGCATCAACTGCACTACAAGGATCGCACCGACGGCGACCGACTGTTCGACTACTCACTACGGCGCGCCGCCGATACCGAGTTCTTCATTCGCAAGGCGATCGGGTGGGCCCTGCGTCAGTACTCCAAGGTCGCGCCCGATGCGGTCGCCAGCTTCGTCGATGTACACGAGGCGGAGTTCTCGGGCCTCACCGTCCGCGAAGCGCGCAAACACCTCGCCCGCACCCACCGATGAGCCAAACCCGAGCATCGCCGGGTTTGGCT
>JBCBSO010000078.1:0-10653 GCA_039819205.1 Actinomycetota bacterium | reverse complement strand
GGTAGTGGTGATCCACGAGATTCCTGGGATCACGCCGCTCGTGGCCCGCTTTGCCAACGAGGTGGTCGACGCTGGGTTCACCGTGATCATGCCGTCGCTGGTGGGCACGCCGGGGAAAGGCCCGTCGGGCAGCTACATCGCCACGTCGATGACCAAGGTGTGCATCGCCAAGGAGTTCACCACGTTCGCGCTCAACCAGACGTCGCCGGTCATCGCATGGCTGCGAGCGCTCGCCGGACATCTGCACGACGAGGTCGGCGGCCCAGGGGTCGGCGCGGTCGGCATGTGCTTCTCGGGTGGGTTTGCCCTGGGAATGATGGTCGACGACCGGATGCTCGCTCCGGTGCTGTCGCAGCCGTCGCTGCCGCTGCCGCTCGGCAAGGGGCGAGGCGCCGATCTCAACTTGTCACCCGATGATGCGACACGCGTCGCGGAACGGGCGGCGGAGGGTTGCCAGGTGCTCGGCTTGCGGTTCACCGAGGATCGCGCGGTCGGAACACGCTTCGAATCGTTGCGTGAGTTGCTCGGCGATGCGTTCATCGCCATCGAGTTGCCGAGTAACAAGAAGTCGGATCACTCGGTACTGACCGAGCAACGCGACGACCCCAGCGTCGAGCGGGTGATCGGGTTCTTCAAGGAGAAGCTTCAGGGGTGACCAGTCGCGTCGTCGCGATTGCTCTCTTGGTCATCGGCGCCGTGGCCATCGCGGCCGGTCTCGGGCTGCGCATCTTCCTCACCGACGACGACGGCCACCACGATGGTCGCTCGCCGACCTTTGCCCTCTCGTCGGTCGAGGGCGCCGACGAGCTGATCGTTGCCGTGGAGGACGACGGTGTGGTCACGGTGCGCATCGAACGCGCCGGCCAGCAGCTGATCGACTTCAACGACGTCCACGACGCGCCGGTGCATGCATACGCCGTTGCCGACGACGGGTCGTGGTACGCCCACGTCGACCCGCCACTGCAAGCCGACGGAACGATCGCCCCGTTCGAGCTGCCTGCTGGCCCGGCGAGGTTGGTGGTGCACACGTCACCAGGTGGCGGGCCGGATCTCCAAGAGTTGGGCATCGATATCGATGTCCCGAGCGCCGGCGCCGAGTTGCCGCCGGGTTCGACCGACAACATCGCGACCGACGACGAGTGGACCGACGGGTCGCTCACCGTCCGTCGCCAAGGTTTCGACTTCGTGCTCTCCGAGCCGTGGAACGGCGACGACTACCAGGGCGGGCCGGCGTTACTCGCAATGTTCCGCTTGGAAGATGGCGCATTCGTCCACGAGCACGCCGAGGTGCTCGACGATGACACCCGCTTTCGGTTCGCCGCCGAACTCCCTGGCCGAGGTGAGTACATCGGCGCGGTCGAGTTCGAGCAGAACGGCGAACTGGTCACTGCGGTGTTCCGCTTCGACGTGTAGCGACTGTTACGCGTCTGACTCAGCCGCCGCTGGGGGCGAGGGCGTCTTCGGCGTGGCGTCGCGCAGTGCGATAGTCGGCCTTGCCATTCGGTGCCCGGGGGACGACGTCGATGAACACCACCGACTTCGGTGCCTTGTATCCGGCGAGGTCGCTCTTGACCGATGTGATGATGTCGGATTCGGCCACCGTGGCACCGTCGTGCAAGCCGACAACGGCGGTGACTGCGTTGCCGTACTTCTCGTCGTCGATACCCACGACGAGGCAATCGAGTACCCCCTCGACGCGCTTCACGGCTTCCTCGACCTCTTCGGGAAACACCTTTTCGCCGCCGGTGTTGATCACTTGGCTGCCACGGCCGAGGAGGATCAACGTGCCGTCCGCGGCGACCTGTGCGAAGTCGCCGGGAAATGAGTACCGCACGCCGTCGATCTCGCGAAAGGTGCGCGCCGACTTCTCGGGATCCTTGTAGTAGCCGATCGGCACATTGCCGCCTGCGGCGACCATGCCCACCTCGTCGGATCCTGGCGTGACTTCACGGTCGTCGTCGGTGAACACCTTTGTGGTCGGGTTCTGAGCGAACTTCGCCGTTTCGGTGGCGACACCGCGCATCGTGATCTGCGTCCCCATCGACCCCTCGGTGGAGGCCATGGCGTCCACCAGCATCGCCTGGCCGATCCGATCGAGGAGCGCTTCTTTGACCTCGGTGGTCCACATCACGCCCGACGACGTGATCGTGACGATGGTCGATGTGTCGTAGGCGGATCCATCGGGCTTGCCTTCGTCGATTGCTCGGATCAACGGCTTGGCGAAACTGTCGCCAACGATGATCAGGCTCGTCGCTCCATGGCGTTCGATTGCCGCCAGCACCTCGTGTGCATCGAGGCTGCGGTTGGTGAGCGTGACGACGTGTCCGCCCATCAGGTGGGTGATGAAGCACCCGGCCCACAGCCCGGTGCCGTGCATCAGGGGTGCGCACGGGATCGTCACCCGCCGTTGCCCTTGTTCGTTCAGGCCGGCCACCATCGGGGCGATGTCGTCGGCGCGTTGTGGTGGTTCAAGACCGAGGATCGGATACCCGCTGATCGCCAGCGCGCCGGTCATACCGCCCATGTCGTACATCACGCCCTTGGGCATACCGGTGGTGCCGCCGGTGTACAGCATGTAGATGTCGTCGGGATTGCGCTCGATGCGCGGCATCGGGTCGCTCGTGGCGACGAGCTCGTCGTAGCGCACGGCACCGGGCACCTGGCCGGTGCCAACACCGTCGTCGACCTCGACGATCAGCTTCAGGTCGGGTAGCCGATCGACGACGCGAGCCACTCGGTCGCCGAGCGACGAGTGAAAGAACAGCGCCTCGGAGTCGGAGTTGGCGAGCAGGTAGCGCAGCTCGTCGTCGAGGTACCGATAGTTCACGTTGATCGATACACCGCGCATCTTGAACGTGCCGTACTGCGCCTCCATGTACTCGTTGCAGTTGTAGAGGTACAGCGACACCTTCGAGTCCGGACCCAGTCCGGCCGTGTTCAGCGCACCCGCAATGCGCGCCGCACGATCGTCGTACTCGCGCCACGTGCGGGTCGTGTCGCCGTGGGTGACCGCCGGTTCGTCCGGCATGGTGTCGGCGATCGATTCCCACACGGTGGCGAAGTGCATCTCCATGCGGGCGAGTGTAGGAATCCGCGCCGTGACGCCCGTCACGCAGCCGCAGCCCACCGCTGTGATGAGCGAAAACCGGTGGTGCGTGGGTTTGCCTCATCGGTGCGAGAGCGCGGTCACCCGCGATGAGCGAAACCCGGTGCTGCGTGGGTTTGCCTCATCGGTGCCTGCCCACCGCTGCGATGAGCGAAACCCGGTGGTACGTGGGTTTGCCTCATCGGTGCGGGAGCGCGGTCACCCGCGATGAGTGAAACCCACGAGTCGCCGGGTTTGGCTCATCGGTGGGGGTGCAGCGCGATGTCAGGTGACGTCGAAGTCGTCGTAGCGCTCGTTCATCTCGGCGGCCGAGAGCTGTGTCAACGTCTGGTTGAGCATCCACCGGTGCCCGAACGGATCGGTGATGGTCGCCGAGCGCGAGCCGTGGCCTTGATCGCTGGGCTCGCGGTCGCCGCGGGCCCCGGCGTCGACGGCCCGGCGGAACGTGGTGTCGCAGTCGGGTACCTCGATGTGCAGGCTGACCGATGCGGGCGCATCCGCGGTGGGGGCGACGGCGCCGACCTCGGGGTACGAGTCAGACAGCATCACCCGCGCGCCGAAGATCGATACCTCGGCGTGTCCGATGCGGCCGTCGTCGCCGGTGAAGCGAAGCTCCTCGGTGGCGTCGAAGGCTGTGCGATACCACTCGATTGCTTGAGCGGCGCCCTCGACGGCGAGGTACGGAGTGATCATCGTCGAGGCGGGGACGATGCCGTCGCTCGACGGTGCGGCGCTGGGGGGTGTGTCGGTGCTGGTCATGGTGGTCTCCACGTCTGTTGGTTGTTGCGAATCGGTGGTGTGCGGCGCCGTCTCGAGCGTGGCACGCAGCCGGCGGGCGAACGCGGGGTCGACCGGTGGGCGCGTTGCACGGGCGTCGTCGATGCGCAGTTGTTCGAACGCGCTCATTGGGCGACCTTCTCATAGCGCTGCCGAAAGGCGCGTCGGGCCCGCACGAGTAGCTGCTCGGTGGCGCCTTCTGTTCGATCGAGTACCGCCGCAACCTCCCGCACGGGAAGGTCGTCGACGTAGCGCAGCGTCAGAGCCGCGCGGTGGTGGCGGTCGAGATCGGCGAGCACGTCTCTGGCGATCAACTGGTCGATGTCGGCATCCCACGACGTCGCCGGCGCTGGTTGCTGTGCGGCGATGGCGTCGTTGAGCCGCGCGGAGCGGGCGGCGCCACGCCAGTGGTCGATCAGCTTGTGGCGAGCGATGCCGACGAGCCACGCCACCGTCACCGTGTCGACCGCACCGCGGTCGATCGACTGCAACGCGGCGAGAAACGTCTCGGTGGTCAGGTCTTCGGCGGTGCCACGACTACGGCATCGGCGATAGAGGTAGCCGTACACCGCGTCGAGTGCGTCGTCGTACAGTTCGAGCAACGGCGCACGGCGCTCGTTGAGCAGCTCTGTCGACTCCACGCATCGTTCATCGTCGCGCACCGCCAAACTCCTACGGGTTGGCGCCAGATTTCTTAGGAGCCAGCAGATGGATCCGCGACGGTGCCGCTCCAGCCCGCAGGCAGCGCCGGGTTCACCCAGCGGTGGGGCGGCGTCCACGAAGCCCACGACCGGTCCCACCACGGTCCTTCGGTGTCGAGACGGTTCGTCAGCGTGCGGCCGTATTCGCGAATCCACGCCACGGTCTCGGTGTCGAACCTGCCGTCGGTGATCCGGTCGTCCATCACGTCGTCGTCTTTGACCACGTAGGACCCATCGGGGGCGACGACGATGTCGAGTTCGAGATCCTGGGTGTCGTAGCCCACGTCGGTGCGGACGAAGGCCGTTTGAATGTTGAGGTACCAGCACCGGAAGGTGCGATCCGGTCCATCCCAGAAGTGCCAGATCGCATGGTGCTCACCCGGTCGCTGCACCATGAGGCAGCCGATCCCCGACCACCCGGTACGACTGGCCCAGGGATGTCGGCCGTCGATGGTCGGCCAGGTGCCAGCAGGAAAGCCGAACTCGGCGCCGGGTGCGATGTAGCTCACGAGGTGGTGTTCATCGTCGGCGACGATGAACACCGGCATCGCTTCCCACACGCCCGTCGGCAGTGTCGTCGGCGGGAGGCCGTCGGGCAGCAGCCCGAGTCGCTCGCGACGGACGACGACGTCGCCGTGCTGCCACTGCTCGGTCGACCCCACTACGACACTCGGGTGAAGAGGTAAGCGAACGGCGACCGGGTGTAGGCGATCCCGCGACCGGATTCGTGGAGTGACTCCACCGTGACTTCGGTCGGGCGCTTCGGCACGAGGTAGTGGTCGAGTCCGTCGCGGCGGACCGCGTACCGGCCGTTGCGCGATGTGATCACTGCAGCCAGCTCGTAACGCGGGTCGATCGAGGCCATCGCCGCGTCGCCATGGCTGGAGTTGACGAGCGCGTGTCCGCCAACGCGCAGGTGCTGGGTGCAGTGCTCGGTGATGAACCCGGCATACAGCGAGATCAGGAGATCGAAGTGATCGTGTTCCACGGGCAGGTCGTCGGTGTAGTCCTGCCCGAAGAATGTCACCCGGTGGCCATCAGCGCCGTTGCCCGATTCGTTGAGAATCTCGGTGATGCCCTCGGTATCGGCGAAGAACCGCGGGGCGCGAGCATCGACATCGACGTAGGTCACGTCGTGCCACACCATCGAGGCCGTGATGTCGACGAACGACCCTGGGTAGAGCACCGCATCGACCGAATCCAGCGCGTCGGCGACGGCGGCGAACAGGCGCACGCGATCGTCGCCGTGACGCGTCTGGAGCTCCCACAACGATCGTGTGTGCGCCAACACGGGCCACGACCCTAGAGGAGCATCGACGCTGCGCGCTGGCGCCACGTGGCGCCGCCGCCCCGACGCAGAGCCGTGATGGGCGATCCCTAACTGTGGCCGGTGTTGTTGACGAGCGACGCAGCGGCGAGCGCTCCGATCGATGCGATCACACACGCCACCGCAACGACCGTGCCCGCCGTTGCGGCGTCGAGGTTCCGTTCGTTGTCGCCATTGATCGCGCCGATCGATCCGCGCGATCCCGTCGACAAGATGGAACCGGTCGAGCCCATCGAGGCGATCGAGCCAGCCGACCCGATCGACAGGACCGACCCGGACGATCCGATGGACAGAATCGAACCCGCGGAGCCAATCGACAGCACTGAGCCGATCGACCCAATCGAGGCGATCGATCCGATCGACCCAATCGAATTGATCGATCCCAGCGAACCGATCGACCGGATCGAGCCAGGTGAACGATGCGAACGTGTCACGATCCGCGCCCCGACGGGTCGGCCGCAGAGTGGTCGACGGTGGCGCTCAGTGCCCGCTCCTGACGCCGAATGATCCGGACGATGTTGCCGGCATGGCGCAGCACGATGAGCGCGCAAAGCGCAGCGACGGCGATGAACTCCCACGCAGGAGCATCCTGCACAAGGAGGCCGAGGGGTACGAGGGCAACGGCGACGACCGACCCGATCGCCGCCTTTCCGGTGACCCGCGTGAGCAGCCACCACGTGCCGACGGCCAGCGGCGCGAGGATCGGCTGGACCACCAGCAACACACCAGACCCGGTGGCCACACCTTTGCCGCCGCGGAAGCCGCGCAGCACGGGAAACATGTGGCCGACGATTGCCGCGCCGCCACACCAGTAGGCCAGCGGAGCACCGCCAACGGCGAAT
This sequence comes from Actinomycetota bacterium, assembly GCA_039819205.1. Lineage (GTDB taxonomy): Bacteria > Actinomycetota > Acidimicrobiia > Acidimicrobiales > Ilumatobacteraceae > JABSQH01. The sequence continues at coordinate 3,900 of JBCBSO010000078.1, read as the reverse complement.
CCGACGCCGGCGGCGATCGCTCCCTTCGCAGCATCGAGCACATAGACCCATACGCCCTTGCGCCACCCGAGGGCGCGAGTCACGTTGGAGGCGCCAGGGTTGCCCGAACCAAACGACTCGATGTCGACACCGTTGGCGCGGGCGATGAGGATCGCGCTCGGAAAGGTTCCAATCACGTAACCGCCAAGCACGAGCAGCACGCCGGCGACGGTCATCGAACGGCCGTCTCGCTCAGCGCCGTGTGAGCGCCACCGGCACGCGCTGGGCGGCGACCCGTGCCGGTTTGGAGTGATCGAGCGAGGGGCGGGGCACGATCGATCGCTGTACGTCAGCCAACGCAGCTTCTCCTTCGCCGCCGACGCACTCGGGGTCCGGTCCGTCGAGCGGGAGCCCGGTGAAGAACTTGGCCGCCATGCATCCGCCCTGGCACGCGTCGTAGCTGCCACACGATGCGCACGCGCCTGCTGACTGGGGCTCGCGCAGCTCGATGAACAACTCGCTTTCGCGCCACACGCCCGCGAAGCCGCGCCGTTCGCGGACCGAGCCAGCCTTAAACCTGTCGTGGATCACAAACGGACACGCGTACACATCGCCGACCGGATCGATCAGGCACACGACGCGTCCGGCGCCGCACAGGTTGAGACCGGGTAGCGGCTGTTCCCCGAGGGCGTTGAGATGGAAGAACGAATCGCCCGTGAGCACCTGGTCACCGTTGGCCAGCAGCCACTCGTAGATCTGGCGCTGTTGCTGGTTGGTCGGGTGCAGTTCGTGCCATGAGTCGGCGCCTCGTCCCGACGGACGCAGTCTCGTGACGCGCAGCGTCGCCCCGAACGAGTCGGCGAGCGCCTTGAACTCGTCGAGCTGATCGACGTTGTGGCGGGTGACGACGACCGAGATCTTGAAGTCGTCGAACCCGGCATCACGGAGATGGCCCATGGCGGCGATTGCGGTGTCGTACGAGCCGGCGCCGCGCACGTGATCGTTGGTTGCCGCGTCGGTGCCGTCGAGGCTGATCTGGATATCGAGATAGTCGAGCGCAGCGAGCTGCTGCGCCTTGGCCGCATCGATAAAGGCGCCGTTGGTGGAGAACTTCACGCCGATGCCGAGGTTGATCGAGTACTCGATCAACTCGAAGAAGTCGCGGCGGATCATCGGCTCGCCTCCGCCGATGTTGATGTAGAACACCTGCATCGCCGCCAGCTCGTCGAGCACGGCCTTGGCCTCGGCGGTGGTCAGCTCGTTCGGGTCGCGGCGACCCGACGACGACAAGCAGTGCACGCAGTCGAGGTTGCACGCGTAGGTCAATTCCCACGTGAGGCAGATGGGCGCATCGAGCCCACCCTTGAGCTGATCAGCCAGCGCGGTCACTGAGCATCTCCGAGTCGTACATCGAATGCAGCGCAGCTTCGAACGCGTTCCACCGGCGTTCGTCGATGGCGCACGCAGTCAGTGTGTCGGCGACCGTGTCGTGGTCGTCGAGGGCCCTGACCACCGACACCATGTCGGGGTGGCGAAGGAACACGAGCTTGCGGTTGCCGTAGTGGTAGGCCAGCGCGCCGAAGGGCTCGTCGCGCAGCGCCACCTGCGGATCGAGGCGCAGGGCGCGGTTGAACATGTTGCGTGACGACGTCAGTAGACGCCGCACATCCCGTCGATCGAGATCTCCTCGACGAGGAGTTCGTCGTCGAGCAGTTCACGACCGTCGTCGCTGTGCTGCTCGGGTGCAGCGGGAGCGGCGCCGTCGGTGGCCTGGACGTCGGCGGTCGGTTCGATGGCGTGGCTCATGGCGACGACCCTACCCGCCACGTGCCTGCCGGGTCATCCCAGGAGGTCGACCACCACGTCGTGCCACAGGCGGGTGGTCAGCGCCATCGACTCGACGTCGATCCGCTCGTTGTGGCCGTGGAACCGGGAAGCGAAGTCCGCCGGCGACAGTGATGGGCTGAGCAACCCGGCGCCGTAGGCCACGGATCCCATCTCGCGAAAGATTCGAGCGTCGGTGAATCCGACCACCATTTGCGGTGTGGGTCGGGCGGTGGGGAATGGCGAGCTGATGGCCCGCGCTAGTGAGTCCCACAACGGCGTGTCGATCCGACTCATCGACGATGGATCGTTCATCATCACCTCGATGTCGGCCTTTGCGTAGAGGTCACCGAGGGCGGCACGCAGGTGAGCGTCGACGTCGTCGGCGGTTTCGCCGGGCAGCGTGCGAATGTCGACCTCGATCGCGATGTCGTCGGGAATCACGTTGGTCTTCATCGAGTGGCCGCCGACGGCGTTCGGGGAGAACGTCGTGTGCGTGCAGGCATGGAGGTGTGCAGCCCCGGCCGACATCGGAATTGCGTCGATGGTCTCGTCGATCAGGTCCGGGTCGAGCAGCTGCTGACGTAGTTCGTCGTCGATGTCGAGCGTGTCGAGGCGGGTCCGCCACAGTTCGGTGACCTGGGGTCGCGGCCGATAGTCGGCGAGTCGCTGCACCACTCCGGCAGCGGTCACCAGTGCGTTGTCGCTGCCGTGCGGTGCCGAGCCGTGGCCGGGCCGTCCGCGGATTCGTAGCCGTCGCCAGGCGACGCCCTTCTCGGCCACGTTGATCCCGACGAACGGCGCCTCGGCGGGCCCGCTGTGGAGGCCTCCGTTCTCGGTGAGTACGTAGTCGGCGGCGATTGCCTCACGGGCGTTGTCCGCCATCCACCGCGCGCCGTGGGCGCTGCCGGACTCCTCGTCGGCGACGGCGAAGAAGATCAGGTCACCTCGTGGACGAAATCCGCGTGTCGCGAGATCGCGCACGGCCACCGCCATCGATGCCGTGAGGTTGAGCATGTCGACTGCGCCGCGGCCCCAGATCTCGCCGTCGATCAGCTCACCGCCGAACGGATCGTGTCGCCAACCCTCTGCGCGGACCGGGACGACGTCGGTGTGCCCCATCAAACACAGTGACGGTGCATCCGGGTCGTGTCCGGCGATCCGAGCCACCAGCGACGTTCGGCCAGGCGTCGGTTCGTAGCGTTGGATGTCGATTCCCGGTCCGGTGAGTACCTGTTCGAGCACATCGGCGTTGCGCACTTCGTGGCCCGACTCGGCGGTGCCGTCGTTGACGCAGGCGTTGCGGATCAGCGTCTGGAGGAGCTCGATGCTCTCGTTGGTGAGCCTGTCGAGCTGCCGGTCGTCGAGACCCGTCATGCGCGGGACAGTACTGCTGATCGAACCCAGGTGACGGAGTGTTAGGTATCCCTAATGAACTTCGGTACATTCTCGGCCGTGATCAGGCGTGTGGATTCAGCCGGCCGGGCAGCGATGCGTCGCCGCGCACCTTCGTCGACGTGGGCTGGGCGGCGTCGATCCGGGGCGGTTGTCGCCTCGATTGCGCTGCTTGCCGTCGCCGGTTGTTCGAGCAGCGATGACGACGGCGGTGGGGCATCGACCGTTGCGGCCAACACGTCGGCTCCGTCGGAGACGACAGTCGCCGTTGCGGCCACCACTGCACCTGAGATCACGGACGCTCCCGAAACCACGGGCACTCCCGAGACCGTCGCTGAATCCGAGCCGGCATCGTCGGTTGCCCCGACGACCGAAGCGCCGACGGCGCGCATCGTCGAACATGCCTTCGGCGCCACCGAGGTGCCTCCTGACGTGGAGCGGATCGTGGTGACCAGCGGCGGGACGCTGCTGCCCACACTGCAAGCGCTGGGCATTTCGGTCATCGGTGCTCCGTTGCCAGACGATCCGATCCCGACGGTGTTGCTGACCGAGGACGATCTCGCTGGCGTGGAGTCGGTCGGCTTCCCCGAGATCTCGCTCGAGCGTGTTGCCGCGCTCGATCCCGACCTCATCATCGGATTCGACGATGGCCTCGAGGAGACCTACGACGAGTTCTCGCAGATCGCCCCGACGATCGCGATC
>JBCBSO010000077.1:0-10720 GCA_039819205.1 Actinomycetota bacterium | reverse complement strand
CCTTCCCGACGCCACCGTCGAATCGTTTGCCGGCGTGGCCAACCCGTTCGAACTCGCCCCAGTCGAGAAGGCTGTCGACCTGTTGCATGTCGTAGCGGCAGTGCTCGGCGTTCGGCCGGCCGGTGTGGAAGTGGAACGCTCCGGTGGGGTCGAGCGCCACGGCGGCGTACTTGTCCTGCACCTCGGCGCGCAGCTCGTCCCGGTCCACCGGGAGGCGGTCGGTTGCGTCGTTGCCGAAATAGTTCGGCGTCTCGGGCTCGGTCATGGACCCATCTTCTGCACGAGCTGCGTTGCGGTCTTGCAGAAGGCGTGCGGAGATTGTGCAGATCTGTCCGACGCCCGCCGCTGCCGACGTGTTCAGGCGACGCGCAGCGAATCGGCGGCCGCCGCCGAGCGCTTGGCGAAACCGTTGGCGCCAGCCGTGAGGTTGTCGCGTGCGGCCCGGTCGAGTGCCTCGATCGCGCCATTGCGGTCGCCAGACAGGGCGCAGGCCAGTCCGTAGGCGTGGCGTAGCGAACCCCAGTAGAAGCCGCCCCCACCCCACATGTTGAGCACCGCATGGTGATCGACGTACGGCGCCACGGCGGCAGCGATCGTCTCGCCGGCCGTGTTGTGCTCGCAGAGGAATGCGGCCTCGGCAGCGGTGGCCAACGTGGTGGTGCGGGAGATGTCGCGAATCGAGGCGAACGCGCCGGGCTCAAGCAGCGGTGCGAGCAATTCCCGCGCCGTCGCCAAATCTCCGCTCTGGGCGACGCAGAACGCGGCGGGTCCGCGATATCCGAGCGTCGATGTGGCGGTGGCCGTCGCGGTGATCGCCGCGGCGAGTTCGCCTCCGCGCCCCTGGTAGAGCCGGAGCATGGCGACCTGCGACGCATAACACTCGAAGGCGTCCGGCCGACTTGCTGAGGGCCACAGGGCATAGGCCTGGCGGAATCCGTCTCCCGACACCGTGGCCCCACGGGCGAAATCGAGCAGTGCCTGCCACGACGCGCCCCACCATTGGAATCGGGGGACCTGGACGGCACCCGCGAGGGCGTTGGCATAGCGGAGTGGCGGTTCCGCCCGAGCGAGTTGGCCTTGCTCCATCAATGCACACGCTTCGTACGACAGCGCCAGCACGAGCGTTTCGGTCACGTCATCGCGGCGCGCCAACTCTTGGGCCTCGAGCGCGAGCGCAAGGCGTTCATCGGGGTTGTCGGGACGCATGCGCGCCTGCACCAGGCCGGTGAGGGCGCGCGCCAGTGTCCCCGGGGAGCCATCACGCGCGAGCTCGACAGTGTCGATCGCGATGGCATCAGCGAGCTCAATGTCGCTGAGGAAGTGGCTATTCGCGAGGTCGGTCTGCAGCTGAACTCGCGTGTCGCTCGGCTCGATCGGGAGGCGGTGGAGGGCCTCGCGCACGAGTGCTTGGGTGTTGTCGCCCGATGTCTGTGGGGCGGTTTCTTCGGCCAATGCGCGTGTCGCTGTCGCGAAGGCGTCGGCGTCGTCGACGGATCGTGCGTGCTCGAGAGCGCGGCGGAGCAGCGCGGCTCCCACCTCGAGGTTGCCGGCTCGAATTCGCGCCCGGCCGAGGCTGATGAGCAACTGGAGTGCCGTTGGCGTGCCGAGATCGTCATAGTTGCCGAGGGCGAGGAGCTCGGCGAGCTCGCGATATGCGCCCACGGCGTCGAGGTGCGCGGCGGCGCGCTGCGCTGCGCTGAGCGCGCTCGCTGAGGTTGGGTCTGCGAGCAGCCGATGCCGGGCGAGCGCGACAAGCCGGTACGGGTCGGCCGGATCGAGCGACTTCTCGATGCCATCGGCGAGGCGTTCGTGTAACGGTGGGTCGTCGACGGCCGCGTGGGCGTCATCGGCCAGGTTGAGATGGGCGCCTGGCTCGGATGTGGCGACGCCGGTGTCGAGCAGCCGCTGCAACGCGACGCGCGCGGCATCGGCGCCGAGTGCAGATGCTCGTACGACCACCTCGGTGGGGACCGGCAGCGTCGCCGCGCGCAAGCAGTGCAGCACCTGCAGTGCATCGCCGTCGAACGGCGGGCGATCATCGAGGGTGGACGGCGAGTCGATTGGCTGCTCACCTTCGATCGAGAGCCCGTCGACCCCAAGTCGTGCGCCGAGGTCGACCGTTGCGTCGCGGGCGATCAACACCAGCGTGAATGAGGGCGTCTGACGCCGGGCAAACGCGGCGAAGAAGTCTTGCGTCGAAGCCGGCGCACGGTCGGCACCGTCGATGACGACGACGGCGTCACGACCGAGTCGCGCGGTGATGCCCTGGGTGATCTCGTCGAACATCACTTCGCGTGCGCGCCCGCCAAACCCGATGGCGTCGGTTGACGTGATCGATGCCAACGGGAGGAGCGGGGCGAGCGGCGCCTCATCATTGGGGGAGACTCGAGCCCGATCGAACCCACGGCCAGCCTGCCCGGCCCGCTGGGCCAGACCAGCGATATCGCCGCTTAGGTCGGCTGTCGCTGAAGCGTTGTAGAGCACGCACCCGCCGGTGCGCCGCAGCGCATCGGCGAGCCGCGTGACTGATCCTCCCGATCTGAACGGTGCGGCCGAGTGAGCGGGGTCGAGCGCCTCGTGCAGACGACGAGACGGTGAGATACCGAGCTCGTCGCGAAACGTCTCTGTCGCGCGCTGGTGCACCGCCGTTGCCGCCGCTGGATCGCCATGTGCGGTGAGCGCGCGAATCAGCTGCTCGTACGGTCGCTCGCGGAGCGGTCGCTCGCCGACCACGGCGCGCAGCCGGGGAATGGCCTGCTCGTCGTCGAGCCCGATGAGCACTTCGTGGAGTTCGTCGAGCGCATGTTCGTAGAGCGCGTGTAGCCGATAGCGCTCGGACACCGCGGCCGGGTTGTCGGCGAGGTCATCGTATGGCGCATCCCACAGGTCGAGACCGTCGGTGAGGTGCGCGCGAGCGGCCCGCAGCTCGCCGTGCTGAGCGGCGACCGTGCCGGCTTCGACTCGACGTTCGAAGACGGTGACGTCGACGCTCGCCATTGGCAGTCCGAGGGTGTACCCGCCGTCGACCGTGGTGATCAACCCCGTGACGGATGCCGCGGCGAGTGCGTCGCGGAGGTGCGAGATGTGGACGTGCAGCGACTGGCGTGCGGTTCGAGGCGGCGCGTCGTTCCACATCGCTTCGATGAGCGTGTCGGCATCGATTCGTGCTCCCTGCGCAAGCGCAAGTCGAGCGATGAGGCGCCGTTTGAGCTGGCCGCGGATGGCCACAACCCGCTCGCCGACGCCGATCCTTGTCGCCCCGAGCACACACAACTCGGTCGCCACGGATTCTTTAGTACCACATAAGCGCGGTGTGGTTCGCTGCTGACGTCGAGCGAGGCGGAAGGGGAGACAGCGATGGGGACGATGCCGGGGAGCGAGCCAACCCCACGCGCGCGCACCGCGGCGCTGCTCCTTACGGCGGTTCTGGTCGCTGGGGTGTGGCCGATGGCGACCTACTCGGGGCCGGCCAGCGCTGGCATACCGACCTGTGCCGATCAGCGGATCGACGCCTCCGACGGCGCCGGAGCGCTGGAGGCCGCGGTGGTTGCCGCCAACGCCTGCATCGGCCACCAGACGATCGAGATCGATGGTGGGACGTTCGAAACCGATGGTCTGTCGATCACCGATCCGCTGACGATCGTTGGAGTGGACTCGGCGGCGCGGCCCGAGCTCGTCAGCAAGGGATCGTCCGGTTCTGTGATCAACGCGACCGCCGGTGTCGATGTTGCTGTGAGCAACCTGGCGGTGACCACCACCGGGAACTGGTCGTTTCTCAACCAGCGCGGGGGAACGGTTGCGCTCGATCACGTTGACGTGGCACTCACTGACACGCCGGGGTGCGGGGTCAGCTCCGGCAGTGCTGCATTGGTGGGCGGAAGCGGAGTGTTCGAACTGGTGTCGTCGTCCATCGTCGGCGCGGCGTGCAGCGGTGTCAGCGTGTTCGGCACGTCGACGATCGACATCGTGGGGAGCCGCATCGCCGACAGTGGGAACCACGGGATCGATGCGAGCGGCTCGACGGTCACGATCGACAGCAGCGAGATCGTCGGTAACGGGCAGTCGGGCGTGCGCAGCGCCAATCCCTCGTCGACGCTTGCCGTCAACGCATCGTCGCTCGCCGACAACGGCGCCCACGGTGTCGATTGGGCGAGCGGCAACGTGGTGATCGGCGACTCGTTCGTCGGCGCGCTGCCCGATGGTGTCGGTGGCTTCGTGCCCGCTGGAAACACCGGCGACGGCATCCGGGCCAACTTTGCCGACCTCGACCTGGACAACACCGTGGTCGCACACAACGACCGCGGCGTGTATCTCGGCACCGGTCCGACTGGTCAGCACGCCATCGACGACAGCGAGATTCGCGACAACGCCGGAGCGGGCGTGTATGCCAATGGTGGTGTCGCCGCGGTCGCCGACACGGTGATCACCGGCAACACGCCGAACTGTGAAGAGGTCGTCGGTCAGATCGCCGACGGCGGCGGGAGTGTTGACGATGACGGATCGTGTGGGTTCGCCTCACTCGACACGCCGACGATCTTCGTCAACACGACCGCAGAAGGTGGCGACGTGTTGGTCGGCGATGGCGTGTGCGACATCGGCGGCGAGACATCCCCAGGTGTGCCGGCATGCTCGTTGCGGGCGGCGATCGAGGAGGCCAACTTCCGCCCCGACCTCGATGTGCTCTCGCTCGTCGACGGTGTCTACACCGAGGCCGCCACGATCACGGAGAACCTCGCACTCGTCGGCACGTCGATCGAGGCCACAGCCATCGAACCGGTGCTCGTCGTCGAGGAGCTCGACCGTTTTGCCGCGCAGATGCTGACGATGAGCGGTGTCACGTCCAGCGGCGGCACCTCGGTGCAGCGCACCGACCTCAACAAGGTCGCCATCGTCCCGCGCGACGGGTCCACATCGTTGCTCGTGCGTACGCCGTTGCTGCGCATGGAGCGGACCACGATCGAACCGCCCGCGGTGGGGACGGCCACACGCATCGCCACGGTCGACCGGCTCGAGGTGCTCAAGTCCGGACTCGACTCGGTGACCATCGGTGGGATCGACAGCGCCCAGATTGAGCGCTCGTCGTTCGTCGGCGCGTCGTCGTTCTCGGCCGAGGGTCCGACGACGATCGCCGAGTCGCTCTTCGACGTGGGCGATGCTGTCGGCGTCACCGCCGTGCCGGGGCCGGTCACCGTCAGCAACTCGACGTTCGCGGGGCTGCGACCGTTGTTCGTGTCGGCCGGTGGTCGTGCCGATGTGTCGTTCTCGACGATGACCGGCGACAACTATGCGGTCTTCGCGCAGCCCGGTGGCACGTTGAACATCGAGGCGAGTGCGCTCACCGCAGCTGATACGGCGCCGGCCTGTGCTGGCGACATCGCCTCGATCGTCACGTCGATCGCCGACGATGCCTCGTGTGGAGTACCGGTAGCCGCCGACCTCGGACTCGGAGCGCTCGGCGACAACGGCGGGCCGACGTCGACGTTCCTCCCGGAGTCGGGGAGCGTGTTGATCGACGCCGCTGGCGGTGTGGCGTGCCCTGTGGTCGATCAGCGCGGCGAGCCACGGCCGATCGACGGCGACGCCGATCGAGTCGCCGTCTGTGACATCGGCGCCGTCGAAGCTCCGCAGGTCACGGTCGAGCGCGAGCTCACGGTGCTGGTCGACGTCGTCGCCATCGCGTCCGAGAACATCCGCTTCGGCGTCGAGGTCGACGTTCTCGGCGCAACGTCGGTCGTCCCCACCGAACCGCTCGCCGTCGAGCCGGGTTGGCCCCTGGCCGAGCCCCAAGGCTGTGCGGGCGACCTGTCGGACTGGTTCGAGTTCCGTCGTCCGACATGCTCGGGTATCTACACCATCGCTGCGCCGGACGGAGCCGTCGTCGAACTGTCGGCGGTCGGTGCCGGTGACGACTTCCGCCCGTTCTTCGGCGGCGACTGCACGACGTCGAGCCTGGCGAACGAGTACGAGCGGGTGGCGTCGATCGCCGACGTCCCGTCGCCGACCTGCACGATCACGCTGGTGCAACTCGGTAACGAACCGGCGCCCGACGACGTCGCCGCAGTGCACCTCACTCAACGGTGGGTCGGTGACCCTTCCGGCGCGCCGGATCCCGCTATCCGTGTCGAGCCGGCCGGCGATCCGTCGGCGGGCGTCGACGCATCGGCAGACAGCCCGATCCCGCAGCGTCAGTGCCGCGAGCCTGATGAGTTCGAGTCGAGCATCGACGTGTTTCTCGAGTGCGTCGACGCGGTCACGCCGTGCCCGACGAGCGATCTCGGGTGTCAGACGTTCGTGGGTGTCGACGTGGGCACCTTGGGCGGCGATCTTGTTGTCGAGGTCGAGGATGTCGATGGTTGGCTGACCGCGCTGTCTGGCGACTGCTCGGCCGCCGGCGTCATCGCCGACGTGCGCAACGAGGACGTCGTGCGGTGCGATTTGGTGCACGTGCAAACAGCAGCAAGCGGTGCGCTCGTCGTGGAGTGGAACATCGACACCGACGCCGACTTGTACGGACCGTTGGGCCCGCGTCGGACCATCGACGTGCAGCTCGACGTGCAACAAAGCGGCGAACAGATCGACCAGCTGATCCCTGACTCGAAGAGCGCCCTTCCTCCCCAGGATCAGCCGCTCTTCAACTGCGCAGCGCCGTCGTTCCCCACGACCGTGGTTCCTGCAACGTGTCGGTCGATCGTCGGGCTCGACCCTGGGTCATACGACGTGTCGCTGATCGAGCAACACGGCGTGCGGTACACCACAACGCTCGGTCCGGTGTGCGGCACGGGCTCGATCGTCGTGCCCATCGACGACGCGGTCATCTGCCAGGCCGACATCGCACCGCAGGCACCGGCGTTCAGGGTCGACCCGATTCCGCGCGCCGTGCTGGAGGGAACCGGCGACACGCCGACTCGGATCCCGTTCGACCTCACGTTCGACACGCCGACCCCACCTGGATACCGACTGGAGACCGTGCCCCTCGTCGATGGCCAGTACAACGTCGATACGGCCGGTGACATGCTGCAGCCACGGATTGCCGAGGTGGTGGGAGCGTCCGGCTTCGAGACGCTGCCCGCCGGAACCACCGAGCACACGGTGTGGATCGACATCGATGCCGACAACGACCCTGAGCCGCTCACCGCCGGCTTCATTGCCGAGATCACCGAAGACGACACGGGGCGGCGCGTCCGAATCCATGTGACGGTGACCGACGACGACGAGGCGACGAGCGTGACCGCCGATGACGACCGAGGTCCTGCTCCGTTCCGTACCGAGCTGCGCTTCGATCCGGGAGCGAACTCGCCCGAGTCGTACGAGTGGACCGTGTCGCCGTCCGGCGATGTGTTCACCACCGACGAGCCGACACTCGACATCACGCTTGTCGACGTCGGTACCCACACCATCGCCGTCGTCGGGATTCTGCCTGGCGGGGCGCCGACGGCCGAATCGTCGGTCGACATCGAGGTCGAGCCGACGACCCTTTCGATTGCGCCGACCGAGGCACGTGAGGGAGATACGTGGGAGCCGACTCCTGGCCGCCCGTTCGACGTCGTCGGACTACTCGACCGCGAGGTCACCCTCGACGTCGTCGTCACGCCAGGCGCCGACGCTCCGACAACCGAGGCGGCCACCGTCGGGACGTCGTGCACCGATACCGCCGACGTTGCATTGGTCGACACCGATGTGCGCGTCGGCAGCGGAACCGTGACGATTCCGATCGTGCCCTGCCGCGACGATGATCCAGAGCGCGACTCGGCCTTCACCGTCGAGCTCGTCGAGCCGACGACCAACACCGTGATCACGTCGGCCGAGATGGCCCTGCTCGACGACGATCGGTACGTGATCACGCCGTTCGAGCTGCGCGAGGGTGGCCTCGCCGGCGACGCCTTCGAGAGTGTGCCGGTGTCCCGCGAGCTGCCGATCAATTCGCCGCCCTGGTACAGCCCGGCACCGGCGCGTTACACGCTGCTGGGCGTCGGATCGATCCCGCCGCAGTGTTCGGTCGGTGACTTCCTACTTGGCGCTGAGGTCGGTCTCTCGTTCGCGCCGCCACTTGCGCTGAGCTCCACGGTGGTGCCGTCCGGTGCCGCCACCGTTCCGACCGTGGTGGTGTGTGGCAACGCCAGCGAGGATGGCACTCGCGAGTTCACCGTCGAGGTCGAAGCACCCGATGGTTCGATCGACCGCGGCACGTTCACCGTGCTCGACGACGATGCGCCCGCACAGTTCAACACCACATCGATCGTGATCGACGAGCCGGTTGACTCAGGCGCCATCCCTGTCGAGATCGGGATCGAACCCGAGCCGTACGAGCGTCAGCTCGCCGTGGCGTGGGCTCCCGCGTCCGGCGGCGCCGCTCCGGGTGCCTGCGTGCCCACGCAACCGTTCGACTTCGTGCCGTCGGCCAATCCGCTGGTGACGGTGGCGGCAAACGCCACCAGCTTCCTCGCGCCGGTGCTCGTCTGCGGCGACACACCGACCGATCCGGACGGAGCGCTCAACCTGCTGATCTCGCGGCCCCCAACAAGTGTCGAGGAAGTGCTCAACCCGACCGTGCTGAAGGTCATCCCGGCGACAATCCTCGATGCCAGCGCATTGCGTATCACCGTGACCGACGTCTCGATCGTGGAAGGTGACGACGGCACGAAGATCGCCGAGGTCGACATCTTGGCCGCGGGCATCGGCGCAGCGAGCGCCTCGTTCACCACCGCCCAGGGCGGGGTTGGTGCGACGGCCGCTCAGGCCGGCAAGGACTACATCTCAGTCGATGGCGATCTCGTTGCGGCGCTGGCACCGTGGTCGAAGACCGTGGAGATCCCCATCATCGGCGACGTGATCGACGAGGACGACGAGGTCTTCCGATTGATCGTCACCTCGGCGGACGCCACCGTTGTCGACGGCCACGCACAGATTGTGATCACCGACAACGATGTCGCCACGGCTGAAGTAGCTGACGTGTCCGTCGTAGAGGGTGGCACGGCCCGCGTGCCGATCGAGCTGACCAATCCCAGCGAGCGTCCGCTCACCGTGCGCTGGGAAACCAGAGATGGATCAGCGACATCGCCCGCCGACTACGCCGTCGGTACTGGGGTACTCGACTTCCCACCGGGTGCGACGCGTCGAACGGTGGCCATCCCGGTCAACGCCGACGACCTCGCCGAAGGCGACGAAGAGTTCGCGGTGTTCGCCGCCGTGGAGGGCTCATCTCCTGCAGGTGACCTTGGCGAGGTGACGATCATCGACGACGCCCCGCCCGTGATCGTCGGCGCAGGCGATGTGCTTGTCGATGTGCCGAGCGGTACCCAGCGGCCGACGGCGGTGACGTTCGATGTCGTCGCCGAAGACGAGATCGACGGCCGCCTGCCTGTCGCCTGCAACCCAGCCTCGGGCAGCGGGTTTGCGCTCGGGACCACCGAGGTGGAGTGCACCGCCACCGACTCCGTCGGCGGCACTGGCACGGCGACCTTCGACGTGGTCGTCGGTGTGTTCAACGGCATCGTCGTCGGCCCTGAACCGTTCGCCGATCTCGTTGCCGGCATCCCAACACAGCCCATACGCGGCGGAGTGCCAATCCAATTCGTCGGACCCGGATTCGATCCGAACCAGCGGGTGCAAGTGATCCTCCGCTCCGACCCCGTCGCCCTCGGAACGTTCTCCGCCGACGGTGACGGCACCGTCGATGCGGTGGTGACGATTCCGCCGGGTACGCCCGCTGGCGAGCACACGCTCGCCATGGAAGCAATCGACGGCGACCGTCGAATCCTGGTGACGATCGAGGTCAGTGCCGACGTCGCCGACTCCCCCGGGACCGCCGATCCACCGTCGGCGGCCCCTGCGCCGGTGGTCGCCGACCCGGTGGTGCCACCTGGTGGACTCCCGTCGACCGGTGGCAACGCCGGCGGGCTGCTCGTCGGCGGTGCACTCGTCGCTCTGCTCGGCGGCGTGTTGTGGCTCTTTGGTCGACGCCGCGGGCGTTGGTCAGGGGTCAGGCACCAGACGTAGCTCCCTACATCCGGTGCTTGATCCCAGTGGCCTAGTTCGCCGGCGTGAAGATGCCGGTCAGCAGGCGATCGGTGACGAGTGCGCCGTTGCCACCGTCGCACACCAGGTGGTAATCGACGGTGGTGTCGGCGTCGATGGCGAACCGAGCCGTACCGGCCAGGCTGCCGTCGACGCCGAGGACATCGACGTACTCCTGGATGTAGCCGGGAACGACCGCGCTGGGAAACGTGCCGATCGAGCACTGCACTTCGTCGCTCGGACCGACGTTGCTCAGTCGGGCCTGTGAGTTCAACGTGACGTGTCCCGCGACGGGTGCGGTGACCTGCACGGTCGCTACTGATGTGGCGTTCGTGATGTCGGTCGCAACGAGGACGAGCGGTGCACTCGACACGCTGAAGGGCTGGCTCCCCGACATCGTTTCGACCGCGGCGCGCAGCTCGGCGAGCTCACCCGAGGTGTAGAAGCCCACGATGTCGGCCAGCACGTCGACCGTTCCGTTTTGGTTGAACAACTTGACCTTGCCATCGGGCGACAGCTTCACGTCGACCTTGTTGGGCGTCGGCGACTGACCCGCAGTCCAGTTGAGGCTGGAAGCGTTCGGTACCTCGGTGACATCGGCGGGGAACACCCGCAGGTTCGAGGCGGCCGTTCCGTTGGCAACCGTCACGTTCATCGCGACGGCCACGGCGTCGTTCGGGATGGTGCAGTCACCGACGGCGCCGGT